>JAKAFQ010000039.1 GCA_021817875.1 Pseudomonadota bacterium | reverse complement strand
CCGCCTGATGCTGCAGCGCGCATTGTCGAACCTGCTTTCGAACGCCATCCGGTTCACGCCGGCCGGCCGGGAAATCGCCGTCGGCATCGCGCAGCGCGCAGGATCGGCCGAGATCAGCGTGACGAACCCGGGACCGGAAATTGCACCCGCTCAGCTCTCGCGGATCTTCGATCGGCTGTACCGGGCCGATCCGTCGCGGCGCGAGGGCGATTCCGAACACGCGGGACTCGGGCTCGCGATCGCCAAGTCGATCGTCGAGATGCACGGCGGCACCATCCGCGCGGAATCCTCCGCCGGCGTGACCCGCTTCCAGCTCACGCTGCCGCTGCGCGGCCTCCATCCGGATGTCGCGGGCTGACGCAGGCGCCGCGCGGCACAGCACCGTCCTTGCGGAGCTGGCGGCGGTATTTCTCGCCTTCCTCAAGCTCGGCTGCACCTCGTTCGGCGGGCCGATCGCGCATCTCGGGTACCTGCGCGCGGAGTTCGTCGAGCGTCGCAAGTGGCTCGACGACGCGGCGTACACGGACCTGGTCGCGCTGTGCCAGTTCCTGCCGGGCCCGGCGAGCAGCCAGGTCGGCATCGGATTGGGGGCGATGCGTGCCGGCGTGCCCGGGGCGCTCGCGGCCTGGCTCGGCTTCACGCTGCCGTCGGCCGCGCTGATGGTCCTGGCGGGCTACGGGCTGCACGTCCTGCACATCTCCACCGCGGCGGGCTGGGTGCACGGCTTGAAGCTCGCCGCCGTCGCGGTGGTCGCACAGGCCGTGTGGGGCATGGGCCGGCAGCTGTGCCCGGACCGCGCGCGCGCGACGATCGCGGTGTGCGCGGCGCTTCTCGCGCTTAGCTGGAGCAGCGCGCTCGCGCAGATCCTGGCGATCGCCGCCGGCGGCGTGATCGGCTGGCGCCTGCTGCCGCGCGGCATCGTGGCTGCTGGAGAGCACGCGGAATTCGGGATCGGCCGCCGGTTGTCCTGGGTGAGCCTCGCGCTATTCTTCGCGCTGCTCGGCGTGCTGCCCGTGCTTGCGCGCGCGGGCGCGGGCCAGGCGATCAGCGTGTTCGACAGCTTCTACCGCGCGGGCTCGCTCGTGTTCGGCGGCGGTCACGTGGTCCTGCCGCTCCTGCGCGCGGAGGTCGTGCCGCGCTGGAGCGACGACAGCGCGTTCCTCGCCGGCTACGGCCTCGCTCAGGCGCTGCCCGGGCCGCTATTCACCTTCGCGGCCTATCTCGGGACGGCGATGCGCGGCGCTCCGGCCGGGCTGGCGGGCGGCCTGCTCGCGCTCTGCGCGATCTTTCTGCCAGCCTTCCTGCTCGTCTTCGCGGCCCTGCCCCACTGGAACGCGCTGCGTCGAATGGCGGGCGTGCGCGCGGCGCTGAACGGCGTGAACGCCGCGGTCGTCGGCATTCTTCTCGCGGCGCTCTACGACCCGATCTTCACGACCGCAGTGCACGCGCCGACCGACTTCGCGCTGGCGCTCGCGGGGTTCGCGCTGCTCACGTTCTGGAAGCTGCCGCCGTTGTGGGTCGTCGTGCTCGCCGCGCTCGGGGGCGCGGTCATCGGGTAGCCGCCCGAGGCGCAGCGACGCGCCTACTTCGGACAGGAGCCGGTATCCGAGGGGACCTTTCCCACGAGAAGCAGGAACTGCTCGAACGGGTCCATGTTGGCCATCGCCTCCATCTTCGGGCCTTCGAACTTGAGCCGGCCGGTGAGCATCGCCGTGAACGGGCCGTAGTCGCCCTTGCCCATCTGGACCCAGCGCGCGGTCTTCGCGTGCATCAGGTAGTCGGCGCCGCCATCGAGCTTGGCGTTCTCGATCGCGCCGCCGTAGACGCATTTCGCCGCCGGTCCCTTGGTGGCGATGCGCAGCTCGACCGGGTGGCTGTCCTTGCAGTCGGTCCGGTAGATGTGGATCACCTTGTAGCCGCGGTTCCTGTCGTTTTCGACCCAGCCCGACTTCACCAGGCCATCGGTCAATTTGGTCTCGCCATTCCAGGCGGCGCAGGCCTCCTTCGCCCAGTCCGGCGACATCAGCACCGGCGCGGCGTGAGCGGCGCCGACTGCGGCGAATCCGAGCAGCGCTGCGGACATGCCAATCCAGAATCGCTTCATTTTCCCCCTCCAAAGGGACACGGACTCGCAATCTATCCGCGCGGCTCGCGCCCAGCCAATAATGGCAATTTCTGGGCCGATTAACCGCGCGGAAGATTGCGGACTCGGCGCGCGGTCAATGCGCCGCCCGCGCTTCGAATCGCGGCGGTCAGCCCAGCGGCTCGATCACGCCGTTCACGATCCGCACGCGATCGCCGGGGCGCCACGATGGCTCGGTCCTGTACGCGATGACCCGCGTGCGACCGTCCGCGAGGCGCACGTCGACATCCCAGTGCGTGGTCGTGCGCGCGCTCTTCTCGATCTGATTGCCGGCGAGCGCGCCGCCCGCGGCGCCGGCCAGCGTCATGACGGTCCGGCCGCTGCCCTCGCCCAGCTGATTGCCGAGCAACGCGCCGACCACGCCGCCGGCGACGGCGCCCAGGCCGGTACCTTGGCCCCTGACCTCGACGGCGTGCACGGATTCCACCACCCCGCAATTCAGGCACCTGGGCTGAGCGCGCGCGACCGGCTCCGTGCGGAAGCCTGCGGGTTCCCCGCGCGCGGCGATTCTCCCTGGAGCAATTGCCTGCGCCGCGGTCGGCGCGCTCGCTGGCGCTTGCCCGGCCGGCGCGGAGGCGCCCCGCGAGACCGGGAGCAAGCCGGTGATCGCGGCGATGCCGACGGCCGACAGAACGATGACCGAAACCGAAGCGGCAACTACGAGCGGGTGCAGTCTGCGCCTTGAAATGGGATCCACGGGCGTCCTCCATCACTATGTCACCGAGCAGCGCCGAGACCCTCGATGACACCTCGGTTGGACAATTTCCACGCTAGGAAAATCGCGCAAGTGGGAAGCGCTGCACCACCAGCGATCGTCGTGACTGCACGACAGAGACCGATCGTGCAAGCACCGTGCAAGCGATCGGTGATGCTCCCCCAGTGGCGCCGGAAAAAATGTCCTTGGCGCATCGCGCGCTGCGGCTCAGAATCGCTCGTGCGAATCCCGATTCGCAGCTCTGGTCCTGATCGGAAAGGAGTCGCCATGAAAGCGAATTTCTCCAGTTCGCTGTTCGCCGCCGTAATGACCGCCGCGTTGTGTCTTCAGCCGTCGGTCGCGCAGGCCGGGATGATTTCCGCCCGGCAGGTCGCGGCGAGGAATCAGTCCGTCGCGGACAGGCTGAAGGTTCAGGCCTTCCTCGACCGCGCGGACGTGAAGCGCAAGCTCGAGGCGCTCGGAGTCAAGAGCCTCTTCGCCCAGGAGCGCGTCGCGGCCCTCAGCGACCAGGAGGTCCACGCGCTCGCCGGGAGGATCGACTCGCTTCCGGCCGGCGGGCGGCTGCTCAACAGCATCAGCGATAACGACCTGATCGTCATCCTGCTGGTCGCGATTCTCGTCGCAGCCGCTGCTGCTTAGGCGGCGCAGAGCGGCGCTTCAGCACCCGCTTTCAGTTCGGCGACTTCCTCGGCGTGGGCGTGCGGTTCGCGCCGCGCTGGGCCTACGACTTGTCCCTGCGGGCGCGGCACTTCTCGAACGCCGGGATCAAGCGGCCAAACAACGGGATCCATTTCCTCGAGCTGCGCCTGGGCTACTGGTTCTAGGCGGGGTCGACGCGCCGCGGGACGCGGCCCTGAATCAGCTACAAATCGGCTACATTGGGTCGGCGTACACAATAACAGAGGCACCGCATGACTACGCTAATGACCCGTTTGACCCGATCGTGGAACCTCAGGTACCCCATCCTCTCGGCGCCCATGGCCTTTGCCGGAGGCGGACAACTCGCAGCTGCCGTCAGTCGCAGCGGAGGGCTGGGCTTGATCGGTGGAGGCTACGGCGATCCGAGCTGGCTCGAGGAACAGTTCGAAGCGGCCCGCGGGCATAGCGTCGGGGTCGGCTTCATCACCTGGTCGTTGCGCAAGTCGCCCTCCCTGCTCACGAATGTTCTGAAGCACAGGCCCGCGGCCGTCATGCTCTCGTTCGGCGACCCCAGGCCGTTCGTGGCCGAGATTCGCGCGGCAAGAGCCAAGCTGATCTGTCAATGCCAGAACATGGAGCACGTCATGGATGCCGTCGACGTCGGTGCCAATGCCGTCGTCGCTCAAGGAGCGGAAGCCGGCGGACACGGCGCATTGCGAGGCGCAATCACCTTCGTTCCCGAGGCAGCCGACTACATCAGGACCCACGCTCCCGACACGCTGCTCCTGGCGGCTGGCGGCATTGCGGATGGCCGAGGCTTGGCGGCTGCGCTGATGCTCGGCGCCGATGGCGTGCTGATGGGAACCCGCTTCTGGGCATCGAAGGAGGCGCTCGTCCACGCGCGACATCACGAGGCCATCGTCGAGACCGACGGCGACGGGACGGTCCGCACCCGCGTCGCGGACATCGCCCGCCAGATTCCATGGCCCAAGGAGTTCACGGCTCGCATTCGCCGCAACGCCTTCACCAGCCGGTGGCACGGCCGGGAGGACGAGCTGGAAAAGAACGTCTCGGTGGAAGGTCCCCGCTATCGAAAAGCCTTTGCCGAAGGCGACCCCGAGAACACCGCGGTTTGGTTCGGCGAGGCAGCCGGGCTGGTCCATGCGATCGAGCCTGCGGGTGCCATCGTCGAGCGCATCGCCGCCGAGGCTCTGGCCTGCCTGAAGCGTTACTCCTGAGGCGAACGCGGTGCGCCTACGTCACGCGCGTAGCCATCCACGCGCGATCGCTCGCGCAAGCAAGCGGCGATACGCGTCCTCGAGGCGCAGGGTGAGCCGTGCGCAGCCGCTCTGCCCCGGCGCTGTACCGAATGCCGCACCGATCAGTGCCGCGATTGCGAGCGCTCCAAGCGCATCGCCGGGGTAATGGATTCCAAGGAAGACCCGAGCCCAGCCCGCCACGAGCGCGGCAGCGGTCAACGTGATTCCCACGTTGCGTACGGCTCGGGAGGAGGCGATCCACAGGGCGATCCCGGTGGCAGCGAGAATGGTCACGTGGTCGCTCGGGAAGGAAGCGTCCGCAGCGTGCTTCAGGAATGCATGCCCGAGTCCCAGGACCAATGGTCGCGGACGATCCCACACCAATCCTATCGCCTGGTTGAAGAGCAGCGCCGTCGCGCCAGTGATTGCCGCCCTGACCGCCGCCACCCGTGCGGCGCCTGATCCGGACAGCCACAGCGCAACCAGGGCGATCGGAACGAGGTATACCAGCCACTCGGCAAGCAACGTCGCGGCCTCGAGGTGCCAACCCGCGAGGCCGGCTGCGGCATCGAGCCGCTCAAATGCAAGAACATCGAGTTGATTGAGCGTCATCGGATCGCCTGCGGGGTTCGCGCCAAGCCGCGCGCGCTCGGCACTATCGTGCCAGCGAATATGCTTCCAGCGTCAAGGGCATAGCGTGCGGAATTCGGCATCCCCAGTCCATACTTCATCTGGAAAAGCGCTGCAGCTCGGCGGGCTTGCGCCCGGCTTCCACCAATTCGAACATCTGTTGCCGGAATTGCGCCGGGTACGGCGGCTTGGTTGCTGGCATCGTGGACTCCTTTCTCTGCAAGGTTGAGGTGTCCACGAAACCGGGTCAACTCCACGGGATGGAGCTGCTCGAGCTAATGGACTCTCAGCCTATAGTGCATGGCTGAACGCGCAGAGCAGATTTTCCACATATCGCCCATGCCTCAGATCTATGTACCGTCGCCCGACAATTCGTTCAAAACCTCTTGGCTCTCGATGCGGATGAGGTGGTTGTCTATGCTGAGCACGCCCTGCCGCTTGAGGGCGTTCAGGCTGCTTGTGACGGTCTGACGCGTCGTCCCGACCATATCCGCAATCTCTTGGTGCGTGAGCGGAATGTTGAGCACGATGTCCTTGCCTATGCGCCTGCCGTAGCGCGCCCCCAAGCGCAGAATGAGCTTCGCGAGCCGCGTGTTGACGTCGTCTGACACCAAGTTCACGAAGATCTCTCCAAGGATGCGCATGCGCGAGGCCAATACCTCCATGCACAACAAGGCGCTCCTTGGGTGACTGAGTAGAAATTCTCTGAACTTGTCTTGGGGAGCTGCGATTACCTCCGAGGCGTCGCAGGCTTGAGCACTCACCACTCGTCCGCCGCCTCGCGCCACCTCGGCGAGACCAAATATTTCCCCTTCAAAGCAGAACCACAGGATCACGGCGCGGCCGGCGGGCGACAGCTGGTAAATCTTGACTTTGCCGCTTCGTAGAAAATAGACATTGTTGCCCGGCGCGCCCGCGCGAAAGACGTACTCGCCTCGGGAAAAGCGCTTGACGACACCGATCGCCTGCAGATCCGCCAAGTCGGCTTTTTCTAGCTGCGCCAGAAAATTCGATGGCGCGGTCGGTTGTGTCCGAACCCTCGGCGCGGTCCGTCGCACAAGCGCTTTGCTTGGCCTTGCACGATTCACGAGGGTCCTTTCATCTGGCACGGGTCGATGTCGGCTGGCTGACAGACGGATCTACTCCGGCTCTGCTGAAATACCGATGGCGCTCGAGGATCAATGCGGGCTATGAACGCGCTGCACGACTCGGCAAGTGCCTGTTCCGCATTTGCCAATAGAGGCAACTCTAGCCGATTTTTCCGAATTGCGCGCCGGGTAGAGCTCGCGTCGCGACGAGACGAACGCGGCGATACACCTTGCGTTGTCCGCTCATAGAACTCGTGTTATCGGAGACCAGCGATGAACAAAATGGTGGATCCGCGCGGAGCTTCTCCGCAAGAGCAGCTCACCGAAAACCAGCTCCGCGACCGTCTCGGATCCTACGTTGCGCCCGCCGGGCTGTACGAGCGCAACAAGGCCCGGCCTTTTGCCGGACAAGTGACCTGCAACGTCGAGAGCCTCACCGCCGGGAGCTGGAACGAGATCATCCTCGACTATGAAGTGGGCAGCTCCGGGATCGCCGACGGCGCCTGGTTCAAGGCCACGTTCAAGTTCTATTCGGACTGGGCGCTCTTCCAGACAGTCGATCCCGGCGGCGCTAATTACGTCTCGGCGGAGTATCAGGCTGGCCCGCTCGCGCCGGGCCAGAGCCCGGCAACGGTCCAATCGCTCAAGGTTCGATTCGACCAGAAAGGACACGAGCGTCCATTCCAGAAGGCGGTCATCGTGGATACCGTCGACGGCTACCTCAACGCCGGAGACCACATCATCGTCCGGCTCGGAGATCGGCGCATGGGCGGCCCTGGAACCAGGGTGCAGACCTTCGTCGAGAACAAGTTCCGCTTCCGCTGCTACGTTGATCCGCTCGGGACCTCGCGCTTTGTGGCCGTTCCGGGAGACGTCGTCATCGACATCGTCCCCGGAGCCCCAGCGTCGCTGTCGCTTGTCGGACCGCGGCTCACAAGCCCCGGGGTCCCGTTCAACCTGCGGGTCAGTGCCCACGACCGCTGGGGTAATGCCTGCATGGATGTCGGTGGATCGGTCGAGATTACTGCCATGAGCGGCGGCAAGCGTGTCTATCGCAAGGAGATCGAATTCGACGCCAAAGGGTGGGCGACGGCAGCCGTTCGAGACTTCCCACGCGAACCTGGCGAACTCATGGTCCTCGCTCGTATGCCCGGCGCGCTTGGCGTCGCAGACGCAGTTCACTACGTTACAGTCGACGCAAGTGCCCCCTGCCCCAGGGTGTTCTACGGCGACTTGCACGTGCACGCTCACGACACGGTCGGCACCAACAGCCCGGCCTACAACACGGCTTACGCGCGCGATATCGCGGGTCTCGACGTGATCAGCTACACCGCGAACGACTTCCAAATTACCGACGCGAACTGGGAGCTCGGCGTGAAGACCATGGACGAGTTCCACAAGGACGGCGAGCTCGTCTGCTACCCCGTCCAGGAGTGGTGCGGCAGCTCGACCGCCGGCGGCGACCACAACGTGGTCTTCCTTCACGGGAAGAAACCCGAATTCCCGTACAACGAAAAGGGGGAGCACAACCGCACCCTCACGTGGAACGAGGACATGAAGGGCACCGCGGTCGACCTGGGCCGCTGGCCGATCGAGGAGCTGTGGCTTGCCTACGCGCACGATCCGGAGAATCACTTGATCATGCCGCACGTCGGCGGCCGCCGGTACATACCGGACTGGCATCACCCCGAGCTCGAGCGTCTGGTCGAGATCACCTCGGCCTGGGGGCATTTCGGCTGGCTCTACCAGGATGTCATCGAGCGGGGATACAAGCTTGGTGCCTCGGCGAGCGGCGACGAGCATCGCGGCCGACCCGGCGGCGGCTTGCCCGGGACGCAAGTCTTCGGAACAAAGGGCGGCATAACCGGGATCATCGCGGACAGGCTCGACCGCCAGACTGTGGGCCGCGCGTTACGGGCACGCCACACATTCGCGGCGACGGGCGAGCGCCTCGTTGGCTTGACCCGCTGCGCCAAATACATCCAGGGCGACGAATTCGCCTCGAAGGGCGCCGTGAAGATCGACTACCGGTTTCTCGGCAACGGCGGTTGGGACGAGCTGGCGGCGTACGATCACACAGGGCGAATCTGGTATCGCAACCTCCACGAGGAAGCCGGGTACTCGGCTCGTGGCATCCGGATTCGCTGGGGAGGTGCCCGCATTCCGGATCGCTATCGCTGGGCCGAGTGGCGCGGCACGATCAGCATCACCAACGGCACCATCAATGCTTTCGCAGGCGGCGGCTTTGAGCACCCGGAGGAGTCCGTGTGGCGCGCCGGCCCGACCGAAATCGGATTCCGGACGGACACCTACGGCGATTCGGATTGCGCCGTGATCGACGTAAGCAATCTCGCAGCTTGCAAGATCCGCGTCTCCGGGAGGATCGACAGCTATGTCAAGGTCGGCAATCCGCTCGAAGGCAATCCGTTCGTGCACTGTCCCACGTTCGACTGGGAGATCAGCGGCGAGGAGCTTCTGCGCACCGGTCGCATTCGGCGCGAGCTGGGCGGGAAGGAGTTGTTTCTCGCGATCGAGCGAGTCACCGACGCGGACTTGCCGCGCGACGTCGCCGGTACGCTCGAGCTCGAGCCGGCGAACGGCCCCCACGGTTTCCGACCCGTGTACTTCTATGGACGGCAGGCCGACGACGCGAAGGTGTGGACCTCCGCGATGTTCATCCGCTTCGGTTGACCTGGGCGACGCCGCCGCTCGGGCCGCCCGACCCGGCCTGGGGGCGTTACATCGGAAATCCGATCATGCGCAGCCAGACCGGCTGAACCAGGATCACGTAGAGGTTCGCGATGATCGAGAGCGGGGCGCCGAACTTGATCGCCTCCCAGGTGCTCGTTCCCGAAGCGCCCCACGCGATGAGGAAGGCGGTGATCGAGATGGGAAGGAAGAACGCGTAGCTCAGGCTGTTGATCACGACCAACGTGAAGGGCAGCACGCTGTAGTGCAGCGCTTGGGCGATGCCTGCAACAAGCGGAACGAACGCCGCGCCCGCAGCCACCGCGCTCACGATTCCGGCGCGCGGAACGTGAAACGCGAAGACGAGAAGCACCAGGACGACGAGAAGCGGAAGATGCGCGCTCTGGATCGGCGCGGCGACGAAGTGCGCGAGCCAGCTCACGACTCCTGACTTGTAAAGCGCGGTGCTCAGCGATATTGCGCCCCCCAGGAGCATGAGCACGTCCCACAGCATGTGGCGATTGAGCTCGCCGAAGCGAATGCCGCTCCAGGGCAGAAGCATCAGGAAGCCCGCGAGGAGCGCCGTCATGCCCGGCTGCAGCCATCCGCCGATCCACAGGACCATCGCGATCGCAAGGCACCCAAGCGCCCAAAGCTCCGGCCAGGTGATCTTGCCGAGATCATCCCTCATCCTCGCCAACCCGATCTCAGCGCCGGGCAGCTGGAGTCCCGTGAGCCCAAAGTAGCGCACAACGTAAACAAAGACGATCGGAAGGAGCCCCCACAGCGGAAGATTGAGCCAAAGCCACTGTCCCCATGAAATATCGATGTGCTGCGCGCTCTTCAGGTAAGCGGCCAGGATCAAATTCGGGAAGTGGCTGGTAAGAATGAGGGGCCCGATGAACAGGGGCATCAGCCCCGCGATGAGATAGAGGATCGCCGTATTGATCCTGCGGGCTTCAGGGAGATGCTCTTTTCCCTCCATGCAGGATCCGACGCCTTTGCACACGGGCAGAAATAGCGCCGTCTCGTTGACGACCGGAATCACGGGGTGCGTGACGAGCTGTGCGGCAGTCAGCCCAAGCAGGATGCGCGTCACGCTGGAGGATCGCGTCGCGGCAGCGATCACGAAGGCGATGCGCTTGCCGAGCGGCGTCCCCATCATCACCGCGGCAAGAATGAAGGCCCCCGTCGCGAGGAAAAAGATGTCCTTATTGAACGCGTTGAACGCGTCCGGGACCTTCATGTGCGCAACGATGACCAGTAACAGCGGCGAGGTCAGCCCCACCACTGCCATCGGGAGCGCGTCGGCAACCATGCAGACCACGAACCACGCGAAGACCCCGAGCACCTTCTGGCCCACGGGCTGGAGCCCCGGAACGGAGGGGCCAAATGCGATCGCGAAGAGCAGCAGAAAAGCGAGAGCGAGCCCGACCGAGCTACGCCAGAGCGCTGCGGACGGCTTCGTTATGCTCCCATGCCGACCCGCGGCCGGATGGGCAACCCGAGCATCGGTGGCCACCGTATTCATCGTGCACCTCCTCCGTGTCCCGCTTAGTTGTGATCATGCGTCCTTTTGATGCACTTATTAGCATTGCGGCACAAGCGCGTCTGTCGGCCAGCCGACATCGGACCTTCCACGGGTCGATTGCAGCCTTCGCGGGGCGGATCACGCCGCCTCAAGACCACTAGCGCGCGGGCACCAGACCGTGCTCGCGGTAAATCTGCGCGACGTTCTCGGCTAACAGGAACTCGACCAGCCGCGCTCCCCATTCGCTGCCCGTCACGGTCTTCGCGACCGCGATACTGCTGATCAACTGATCCGGGTCGCCCTCCGGCGAGAGCGCTACAAGCTCGAACAGGTCGGGAAAGATGCGGACATAGCGCAGGGCAAGGTGATAGAAGACTATGGCCACGTCGGCGCGCCCGTCCGCGATGTACTGGGGCGCCTCGCGGTGGTGGATGCGCTCACCATACACGAGGCGCGAAGACTGGCCACCGGCAGCGTCGAGAAAACCCGCGTCGATCCCTCGCCGCGCCGCAAGCTGGCGGAGCGTTTTGGTGTAAATCTGGTAGCTGACCGATTCCGTCACCGGGTTGGAGAGGAACAGCCGCACGTTCTCGCGCGCGAGGTCGCCGATGCCCGAGACCCCCATCGGATTTCCCTTGCGCACCAACATGACGTTGCCGCGGCTCGCGGCCAGTGGATGCGGCTCACCGAGCCTGCCTTCCTCACGAAGCCGGTTGACAAGGCCTACGGGCCCAATGAAAACATCCGGATGGGCCGTGAGGCGCAAGTTTCCGACGACAAGCACGCCTGCCTTCATCGCGTCGACAAGTACCCCTGGCGGCGTCGTTGCATAGAAGACGTCGTTCACATCTGGGTGGCGTGAACGAAAGGCCGCGAGCGCAGCGGCAAGGGCCATGTGATGATTGCCGTCCGAGAAGACGACTACTTGCGATGCGAGCGGATCGCCATGAAAATCCAAACACAGATTCGAGCCTACCTGCGAAAACCGAGCCGCGCTGTCGGGCAACGGCGTCGCACCTTCGTACGGCCAGCTCAGCTGCATCGTCATTCCTCAATAATTCCTACCGCGACGAAACCCAAATTGAGCGTTCCGTGGCTCACACTTCAATCGATCTGTCCCTTGCTACCGATCGAGCTCGGTCATCGACTAAGCGGGCTCACGCCGAAGTCGCTCTATCTCGGCCTGTCGGTCACTGCACGATACTCTGACGGCCGCAGGTTCTCGTTTTGCAAACCCGAACTTTTAATGCCGCCGATCCCGCATGTTGGCATTGAACTTCAACTCCTGTGCGGCCTTTGCCTAGACGCCTGGAGTTATGTCGGCCGCCTCGCCGCTCCGCGCTTCATCTACGCCCTAACGGGCCGTCGCGCCGTCTGAGACCTCCGATCTCATATTCGTACCTTCCGGAAGTGCCCAGAATAGCCGCGGGGCCCAGCTTACGATCTGGGATCGCCAGTCCCCGCGTAGGTCGTTCTTACAAGTCTAGCGAGGTGCACGGCTGTATGCGCGAAAAACTGCCGGTAGGAAGGGCATAGGTAGTTCTCAGCTTCCCCAAATGCGACGGGGACGAACCGGTGTTTTGGACAGCCACCGAAGCAGCTCAGGAGGAACTGGCAATCGAAGCAACTCTGCGGTAGGGGATCGCGCTTGAGACGGCCAAACGCGCGCTGCGAATCCCCGGTCACCAGCTCTCCGATCGGCGTCTCGGCGATATTGCCGAGCCGGAATGGCGGGTAAGCGTAATGGTCGCAGCCGAAGACATCGCCATCCGCTTCCAGCATGGGCGTAGCGGAACAGTCCGGTGCGAACACGCAGAGCTGCGCCGGCAGCCCGGCCAGCGCGGCGATCCGCTCCTCGATGAGCTGTACGGATACGGTTCCAACGTCGCGTTCGAACCAGTCGTCGAACACCTCGCACAGAAACCTCCCAAACGCCTCGCGCGGCGCAGTCCACGGTGCCAGCTGTGCAGCTGCATTCTCGGGAGAGGGAGAGGGCGAGGCGAATGTACCGTCGGGAAGTTGCCGCTCGACGAGCGGAATGAACTGCATGTAGCGCGACCCGAGGCGACGAAGAAATCTGTACACTTCGCGGCCGTGCAAATAATTGAGCCGGTGGACTACTGTTAGCGTGTTGAACTCGACGCTGGCGCGCGCGAGCCATTCGATCGCGCGTACGGCATGGGCGTGACTTCCTGTCCCACGCGGATACCGCCGCAGCGGGTCGTGCATTCTTGCTGGCCCGTCTATCGACACTCCGACGAGAAAGCCGTGCTCGGCGAGAAACGTTGCCCACCCCGCGTCAATCAACGTTCCGTTCGTTTGCAGCGCGTTCAGGATGTGCGCGCCCGGTGGACGGTATCGCTCCTGAAGCTCGACGGCATCGCGGAAGAAGTCGATTCCGGCAAGCGTCGGCTCACCACCCTGCCAACTGAAATAGATTTCCTTCGCCTCCGATTGCGCAGCGATCACCTGGAACACGAAGGCCTCCAGAGTTTCACGCCGCATGCGCCGCGCTGCGGTCTGCCCAGGCCGGCGTAAGTAGTAGCAATAGCGGCACGTAAGGTTGCATGCCGCTGAGGCAGGCTTGGCCAGAACGTGGAATCGAGCGCCGTTCAATGGGAGGCTCTTCGGCCTTGCTTGTGTCCCGGGGCGATGGGCACACTAGCTATGTTTTCACCTACAACGAATTTCCCCAACGCAGGCTTCCCGAAATCCGAGAAACTCGCCTCAATGCCTATGGCATCGCGGTCATAAATTATTACCCCCGCCACAGGCATAGCGCGGCGCCGTAGCTTCTCGACGTACGCACCGCCGTAATACCGTGTGATCGAACTGACACACCTCACGATTCAAGCAGAGATGGCTTTCCCCAGTGTGCTCAGCGGGCTGGCAGTGAAGTTGGATCGCGTGACTGCATTCGGCGAGGCTCAACTCGCAGGGATTGTGCCTTAATGCTGCATGCCCCACTTGCGCACCGTGCGGGCCTCGATGTTGCGGAAGATCAGGTTCTCGACCGCAAGCCCGATCAGGATCACGGTAAAGAGGCCCGC
>JAKAFQ010000600.1 GCA_021817875.1 Pseudomonadota bacterium | reverse complement strand
CATCGAACGCCACGCGCCACCGGCCGTTCTCCGGCAGCCGCTCGACGGAGACCCGGGAGACGACGGCACCGCCGGCGGTGATCTCGGCATGCACGGGCTGACTGGCCTGCAGACCGTCGAGGTCACCACCGGTGAAGTCGATGAGCACACGCCGCATCCCGGCTACCGGGCGGCCGGCGCGCGTCACAGGGCCGAAGCGCGTCGCCACCGCCTGGCCTCCCGGCGGCCAGCGATTGCCGGAATGCAGGTAGGACGACAGCAGGTAAGAAAAGGAGATCGGCCGGCGCGGCTGCACCGGGGCGCTCGGTACCCAATAGGCGTCGATGTTGTAGTTGACCTCGTCCGTACTCGGAATCTCCACGAGTTCCACGCCGCCGCGACCCCAGTCACCGAGCGGCTGCACCCAGTAGCTCGGACGCTGCTCGTAGCGGGCTGCCGGGTCCTCGTATGCGGCGAAGTCGCGCCCGCGCTGGATGAGCCCGAAGCCGCGCGGATTGTCGTCCATGAAGCGGTTGACCTCGAGTCGCCGCGGATTCTGCAGCGGCCGCCACAACCACTCGCCGGCGCCGGTGTGCATCATGAGTCCGTCACTGTCATGCACCTGGGGCCGCCAGTCATCGAAGCGGCGCCGCGCGGAGTTCAGGCCATACAGGTACATCGAAGTGAGCGGCGCGATGCCGAGCTTGGCAATGCGCGCGCGCGGGTACAGCGTGGCGGTGACGGTCACCTGGGTGATCGCCCCGGGGCGCACCTCGAACCGGTAGGCGCCGGTGGTGCTCGGGCTGTCGAGCAGCGCATAGATCGTCAGGGTGTGCGCGTGCGGGCCCGGAGGCACGAGCCAGAAGTCGGTGAAATAGGGGAACTCCTCGCCTTCCACCGAGGCGCTGTCGATGGCGAGCCCGCGTGCCGTCACCCCATAGACCTGGTTGCGGCCGAGCACTCGAAAATACGAAGCGCCGAGAAAAGCGATCACCGTGTCCTGGCGCGAAGGCGCGTTCAGCGGATAGTGGACGGAGAAGCCGGCAAACCCCAGATAGGCCGGCAGGCGCATACGGGGCACGGTGCGGCCGAACGTGAACATCGAGGGGCTGTAGCGCACCGCACTCACGCCCGATGGAAGGATTTCGTAGATTCTGACCTGCCGGGTGAACACGAAGCCCCGGTGGTAGAACTGCACGTCGAACATCGACTGGCCGCGCCACAGGGCGGCGTCGGGTCGGAAGCGGATCTGGCGATACTGCGCATAGGTCAGCCGCGACAGCGCGGCCGGTAGCGGCGTCGAGCGGACCCGGTACGGGCGCAGGGCCCGCTGCCACGCGATGCGCTGGACGGTGGCGAAGCTGAACGGTGGCGCGGCGTGCGCCTGAGTCACCGGACGCTGCCCGGAAGGGCGTGCCGGCTCCATCCGGCGATGTGCGGCGGGCCGGGCAGGTTGCCCCTGGGGCGCGGGATGAGCCCACGCGGATCCCGCGGCCGCGCAGGTCAGGAAAACCAGAGCGAAAAATGCCGCCAGCTGTATGCGAAAAGCAAGTAACACCAATCTTCCCGTGGTCCGGCATCGATGCCGCCGTTCGATTTCTGGACATGGTCTGCGGCGATCACCGGCCGACACTGTCTCTGCATGCCGACAGTCCGAGCAATCCAGTACGTGATTTGCGACCGATGTTGTAGCGTAACGCATTTGGCCGGCGAGAAAAACGTCCCGCTTCCCGGGATCGCGGACAGGAATTGGACCGGCAACGCCACGCCGGGGAATCGTTGCGCTCACAGCGTGCCCGGCTCAGTGGCGCGCGGCAAGCGAGGCTGGCGGAGAGGATCGGGAACGAGACCCGGGCCAAGGGGGGGCGTCGAACAACCTCTGCGGGTCGATCGGCCCGGATGGCGCGCCGGCACGTCCGGTGGGGCGTGCCTTCGACCGCGAGGTCGAAGGCACGCAGGGTGTTGGTGGAGGCGGGGGGAATCGAACCCCCGTCCGCAAGCCCTAGACTTCAGGCTCTACGTACGTAGCCCGCTCTTTGGTTCTCGCGCCGCGCTACCCGAGGGGCAGGGAAGACGAAGCGCCAGCGGACGGTGACTCTTAACGAACCGGCCCGTCGCACGCCGGATCGCGAGCCTGTGAGCGCGTCCCCCGAGTCGACCGCACAGGCACGGACCGGTCGGAGGTCAGCCGCGATTAGGCGGCGAGAGCGAAGTTGTCGTCGTTGGCAACTATGGTTTTGCAGCGTGATTTACGAGGGCACTGCGCCTCGGTACGCCCCTGAAGGTTCGCAACCCGCGTCGAAACCGGTCGCCCCCGGGAACCGTCCCATCATACCTCAAGAGCGCTACCGGGCGCACCGGTTGCGCTCGGCGGGCTCCCCGAGGGTGCGTGCCGTCCCGTACGCACGCTGCGGCTCGCCGGACCGGCGGGCTGATGCTGGGCGCAGACGGCGTGCATCGTGCCGCCCACCTTGGGTATCTTCCCCTCCTTTTCGGCGCGTTCGCGGCTCGCGGACGCCCCGGGGAGGAGCGATCGATGAGGATGACGGGACCTGTGGCGGCCCTCGCGGCGGCCTTGATCACCTGCGGGCCTGCGTCGGCCGCTTCGGGCTGGGCGACCCACGGGGAGCTGGGGTTGGTGATGGCGCATGGTGTCACCAGCACCGAGAGCGGCGATCTGAAGGTCGATGCCGCGCACGACGTGGGCCGATGGACGTACAGCGGCGGCCTCGCGGCGTTGTACGCCAGCA
The DNA here is from genome assembly GCA_021817875.1 of Pseudomonadota bacterium. The sequence goes on along the minus strand of JAKAFQ010000600.1, from coordinate 545 downwards.
CGAACCACATGAGCACGCAGCAGGATCTGAACGTGCACCTGCAGGTCGACCGGGCCCTGGGCCGGCGTACCTTCTGGTTCGGCACCGGCCGGTACGACCGCAATCTGTTCGACGGCTTCGCCTACCAGGAGAGCCTGGCCACCGGCATGGGTCGCGTGCTCGTGCAATCCCGCCCGACCCGGCTCTCTGGCGAACTCGGTGCCGGGGTGCGGCGCGAGCAGCCCGAGCTGCTGGCGACGAACAGTCTGGGCGCGGTCATTTCCCGCACGCGCCGGCCGGTGGTGGACGAGGCGGTGCTGCATGCGGCGCTGCAGTTCCGCTACGGGATCAGCCGCTCGACCACACTGAAGAACCAGCTGCTGGTCGAGTCGGGCTCGAGCGACACCATGACGAGCGATAATCTCTCCCTGCAGGTCAAGATGAACCGCGTGCTCTCGCTCGCGGTCGGCATGCAGCTGGTCAACAACACCAGCCCGCCGCCCGGGGACGCCCGGCACACCGATACCGTGATGACGGTCAATCTGGTCTATGACCTGAAGAACCCG
>JAKAFQ010000599.1 GCA_021817875.1 Pseudomonadota bacterium | reverse complement strand
TTCGAGTTCTTCATGGTTGGGTTCCTTCTTGCGTCCAGCCGGCCGCGAGTTCGAGGGCAATGCGGGTGCTCTGGTAGTCGGCGAGCGCGTCGATCAGGTCGCGCCTGGCATCCAGGGATTGCCGGCTGACGACGATCAGTTCGAGCAGGCCGATCTGTCCCGCTTGTTGCGACTTGATGGAGAGTTGCTGGTTGTCCGCCAGGGCAGGAAGCACGGACTCCTGCAGCCGGCGAATCCGATCCTCCAGGCTGGCCAGCCGCGCCCACAGCGAGCTGACGCTTGCGCGGGCATCGCGCTGCGCCGCCTGCCGCTCGATCTGGACCTGCGTGAGCTCGGTCTGGGCTGCGCCGATGCCGGCGGAATTGCGCTTGAACAGCGGCAGGGGCACAGACAGGGTCAGGGTCGTCAAGCGTTCGCGCGCCGCGCCGGGCCCCTCGCGACCGACGTTCAAGCCCACGGTCACGTCCGGGTAGGTGCTGGCCCGTTCGAGCTTCAGCCGCGCGGCGGCACTGGTCTCGCGCGCGGCCAGTGCGCCGGCGCGAGGCTGGTTGTCGGCGCTCGCGAGCAGAGCGTCGAGCGAGTAGCCAGGTCGCTGCGCCGAGAGTTCACCTGTCGCCATCGGCAGGCTCCCGGGCGGCAATTGCAGTTGCTTGGCCAACTCGGCGCGTGCCTCGAGCAACTGCTCCTGGATCTGGGCGAGCTGGTTGCGCGCGCGCTCGGCCTCGACGCGAGCGACGTTGGCGTCGAGCCGCGTGTCCTCACCCGCCTGCCGTCTTCGCTGCACGGCCGCGGCCGTGTCGTCGAACAGCTTCAGCGCCTGCGTCTCCGTGTCGGCGCGTTGCTGCAGCGCGAGCACACGCGTGTGTCGCTCGGCCACGTCTGCGCGAACACGGCGGCGGACGTCGGCGATCTCCAGCCGCAGGGCGGTCAGCGTGGCACTGGTGGCTTCGCGACGGTAGGACGGCTGTCCGCCCACCTCGAAGGTCTGGGACAGACCTGCACCCCACTCGCTGCGGCGTTCCGACCCGGTGGTCGAAGGCGCGGATCGTCGCGTCTGGTCGACGGACAACTGCGGGTTGTTGTAGAGCCACGCGCTTGCGTCGGCACGCTGCCCTTCGGCCGCCGACAGTTCGGCCATCTTCAAGCGCAGGGTCGAGCTTGCCGCCTCGGCCAGCGCAAGGGCTTCTGCGAGGCTCAGACGCTGTTGCGCCTGAGTCGGCGCGGCTTCAGGGGGGATGACGCCAGGCTTCTGCGTCGGGACTTGCGCCTGTCCGAAGTTGGACAGGCAGAGCAGGGCACCGGCAAGGGCCAGCGACTTCGTTCGCATCGAATTCTCCAGGTTGCTATGAACAACAAAGCGGAAGAATTCGGCGAGGCGTCAGTCGCTAGGGGGCAACCTCAATGGATGTGACAGTCCCTCGCCGAATCAGGCGGCGAGGAACCATTTGGGGCGTTCGATTCGGCCAGGGCGACCGGAATCCGGAAGAAGAAGAGTGGTCAGTGCCAGGATGGAGGACGGAATCGCAGCAACCGAAGCGGTCTGACTGGCACAGGGTTGCACGCAACCCAGGTGACAAAACGCACAGTCCAGGTCGTCTGCGAGTACCGAGGCCTTCTTGGCAGCGGACTCTGAATCGGACTCGGCCTTCGCCTGGTGCTGATGGCTGTGGTGCCCGAAGTGCCCTGAACTCGGAGCCTTCTCGTGGCCGCAGTAGGTCGCTGCCGCACCCCAGGCAAACTGGAGCGGCAGAACAGCCAACAGGAAGAGAAGGGCCAGCCGACGCACGGGAGGAGTGTAGCGGACAGTGCCGGAACCCTGCTCGCCGAGCCCTCATGGCGGACATTCCGGTGGAAGTCAAACGCCCGCTTGGCGCGACACGTTGCCAGTTCCGGTGGAACGACATCCCGCCTCCCCAGCCGGATCTTGCACAGTTGGCTGTGTCCCAGACGCCTTGAGATGTCCCGGAGTACGCGGCGCTGATGGTGCCCCAGGGCCACTCCGCGCAGCTTCCGGGCGAGTGGCGCTCGGTTGAGCCTCATGACAGTGAGGCAATGGTCCGGGACCGGCTCGCCGGCGGGGTGCTCAGGCTGCCAATACGGTTTTCCAGCGCGACGGATCCTGACCAAATCCGGCGGTGGGTTGGGCGAAGTGCGGCAACTGAGTGCAGTTGGGCCGCAAGCTCCGAGTTGAGCTCACCAACCTGGGCTTGTTGCGCGGTGGGGATGGCCGGTCACCGCCGCGGGGGGCGACTACGGCGTTTCGTCGACGACAGGCTCGCTTGCTGCCCAAGAGCGTGCTGCAGCCGCGCTTGGCCCTTGCGGCATTACTTCGCTGGCACGGTTTGCCGTGACGATCGTTGCTTCGCCGAGGTACCGTGCACCTGACCCACGCGCGAAGCAGCTTGTGACGCCGCCGACCGCGCGACGCTCGACAGCTCGTTCAGAATGCCGCAGTGGCCAGCGTCGCGCGCCACGGCGCACAGGTCTCGAAGTGAGCGCAGGTCCTTGTCGAGCTTGCGTAGTTCGCGCATGCGTGCCGCGACGTGACCAATGTGCCCGTCGAGCAGGTCGCTGACCTCCGAGCAGTTTTCCGCCGGCGCATCTCTGAAGCGCAGCAGAACGTGGATCTCCTCCAGGTTCATGTCCAGGCTGCGACAGCGCCGGATGAACGACAGCCGCTGCACATGCGCCTCCTCGTAGATGCGGTAGTTGCCGCCGCTGCGCGCTGGCGCTGTCAGCAGCCTCGCTCGCTCGTAGAAGTGGATCGTCTCGATCTGCGTGCCAGTGGCCTCGGCCAGCTCTCCAATCTTCATGGCGATCGCGCAGCGTGAAATCAAGCCAAAAAGTATAGGCGCTTGACTCTGCACTGGGTACAGGGTTTCCAATTCTCGGATGAATCCGTCCCCGAAGCCCGTCAACGAACCGACTGTCTGGGACGGGGTCGCCTGTCGCGGGGCTCCCGAACGAGGTGTCCTCAAACCCGCGCGACCGACTTTGGCGATGCTTCGCATCCCTGTCATGCACTGCGCGTCCCATGTAGGCGTGATACGTCGCGCTCTGGAGCCACTGCCCGTCACCCGCAGCCTGAGCTTCCAACTCGGCGCGCGAACCGCGGTCGTCGACATCGACGTGGATGCCCAGCACCGGCCGGCGGGGTCGCGCGATGCCGTCGAGCACGGCGGAAGTGCGCGCGACTGCGACTTCGCGTCTGACGATCACGATCACAGATGCATCTCGGGCGTCGGCCGCCTGGGCGCCGCGCTCGGGCTGGCGATCGCAG
>JAKAFQ010000598.1 GCA_021817875.1 Pseudomonadota bacterium | reverse complement strand
CCGATCTGTCCATGCCGTCCTTGCCGAAGCGCCCGCCGTAGCTTCCCTCGAATATCTCCATGTGAACCCAGGGCTTCTCGGCACTCGTACCGGAGAACACCACCGCCTTCACCCCGGCAATGCCCGCGCACACCTGTTCCGGAAGCACCGACGCGAGGGCGTGCACCACGGTGTCCGCCACGATGTTGCCCGCACACGCACGCGACATCGTCGGGGCGGGATAGATCGGGTTGGCGAGCGAGCCCTTCGGCGCCCGGATGGTGATTGCGCGATACAGGCCGTCATTCTGCGGGATCTTCCCGAACCGCTCGCTGTCGAGCAGGACCGAGCGCAGCGCGAGCCAGATGGCCACATCGACCGTGCCTACGAACGGCATGTTCAGCGAATAGTGATCGAGCTGCGGGGCCGTGCCCTCCAGGTCGACGGTCATTTCCTCGCCCGCCACCGTGAGCGACACCTTGATCGGCAACAACTGCAGTCGCGGGTCGTCCCGCCCGAGCAGTCCATCCAGGTGCCCGACAGCCGAATAGGTACCATCGGGGATCTTGCCGATCTGCGCCCGCATGAGCCGCTCGGACCGGTCGAACAGATCATCGACGGCGGCGCTGATCACCGCCTCACCGTACCGGAGCAGCAGCTCCGAGTAACGGGCTGCCCCGATCCGGGCCGCCGCAACCTGCGCCTCGAGGTCGCCGAGCACGAGGTCCGGCACCCGCACGTTGTCACGCAGCAGCTGCCAGAGCATCTCGTTCCGGCGCCCTCCCTCGTACACCTTCAGCGCCCGCAGCTGCAGTCCCTCGGCGCAGGTGTCGACGCACTCCGCATTGCCGACCGTCCCGGGCTGGGACGAGCCGATGTCCAGATGGTGCGCCGTGGTCATCGAGAATGCCACCAGCTGCGGCCCCGAGAACACGGGAATGCAAATGCCGATGTCCGGGCTGTGCGAGGCGCCGTAATACGGATCGTTGTGTATGATCACGTCCCCCGGCTCGATGCTCTGCCCCCGCTCGCGCAGCAGCGCGAGAATTCCCCGGATGTAGCCCGGAATCGGACCGGACTGCAACGGCGTACTCAGCGAGCACTCGCAGAGCTGCCTTGCCCGCGCATCGCACAGTGCCGCTCCGAAGTCTTCGGACTCGCGGATGATGCTGGAATAGGCCATCCGCATCAGCTTCAGACCCATCTCCACCGCGATGTTCTCGAGCGCGCCCTGGATGATGCTGGCGGTTATGACATCGACCCGCGCCTCATCGGGACGGCTGCTTGGCAGCTTCGGCATGATCGCCATACATGAATTGACTCTGACGTCACATTCAATCACAATGCCATCGACGAATCAATAGATGGGACATCCGCGGTCTCGCTGCCATCGATGACCCGACAGGCGATCGCAGCTCACACGACATCAACGCTCCATTCGGGATTCGTCCTGACAACTCCGGGAACCAGGTGCTTGATTCCGCCGCCACAACCGCTCGAGACCGCCGCCTGAGGGCCGCCGCACCGCCGGGTCGTTGCCGCAGTCAACGGCCGACCGGCTCGCGGGATCGCCGCCCCATCCCGCCGCATGCCCGATGCGCCGGCGGACTCGGCCCGCGCGGACGGTGTCATTGCCGATCCGCAGCCTCGTGGCCGCCGACCGCTGCCGGCGGCCACGCCATTCGATATAGTCCGCATCACGCCTTGCGTCCAGCCGCTCGGAACCGTTGCAATGCCCAAACCCGCACGAACGTCCCGTTCACGAGTCGTAGCCGCCGAGAGCCTGGGCAGATACGCGCTCGAATCCCGCGAGCGCCTGAAGCAGGCGGCACGCCAGCTCATCAACCGGCACGGCTACACGTCGCTGCGCATCGAGGATATCGCCGCCAAGGCCAGGCTCGCCAAGGGACTCTTTTACCGTTACTTCAAGAACCGCTACCACATCACCCTGGAACTGTGTCGCGACGTGTTTACCGACATCGAACGCGAATCCTCCGGGGTACTGCCGGACCTCCACCCATTCGAGTGGTTCACCCGGCACGCAATGACCGCGACCCGGCCCTTCTGCGAGAACCCCGGCCTGCTCGCCTGCATGTTCGAGCTGCACGGGGAGTTTCCGGAGATCTCACGGGCGTGGAAGGAGACCAGCCGGCGCTGGAACCGCCGGCTCGCCTCGTATCTCGAGGAGAGCGGTGGAATTTCCCGGCAGAACTCCGAGGACATGGCGTTTGTGCTCGCCGCCATGATGGAAGGCATCATTTATCAGGACCTGGTGCGAAACGTCAACGATCTGCGTGCGCTCGGCAAGCGGCCCGAGCAGATCGCCGAGATCATCGCCATCGTATGGTATCGAACCGTCTATCTCGAATTGCCGCCCGCATCCGCGGTACGGTTCGAGTCCCGCCTGTTGCACAGCATCAGCCTCCCGGGAGCGGGCCGATGAGATCGCCTCGAATCCGAGATTCAACTGCAGGTGACTTTCCATGAAGCTAGTTGGCGTGGACGTTGGCGGCACTTTCACCGACATCATTCTTGCGGATGCCGCTGCCGGTGAAGTGTTCATTCACAAGGTCGCGAGCACGCCCGATGATCCTACCCGCTCGATTCTGCAGGGAATCAGGGAGATCTGCAGTCGCAACGGCATCGAGCCCGGGGAAATCACCCATGTATTTCACGGCACCACGATCGCGACCAACGCGGTACTGCAGCACCAGGGAGCGGTCTCCGGCCTGATCACGACCAGGGGCTTTCGCGACATTCTGCACATCGGCCGACACCAGCGGCCGCAGCATTACTCCATCGCCCAGGACATCCCGTGGCAGGCCCGCCCGCTCATTCGCCGCCGCCACCGCAAGGTCGTTTCCGAACGGATCGCTCCGCCGGATGGAGCCGTGCTGCAACCCCTCGATGAACAGGAGGTGCGGACCGCGGCGCTCGAGCTGCGCGCGGCCGGTGTACAGGCGATCGCGATCTGCTTCCTGTTCTCGCACCTGAATCCGCAGCACGAGACACGGGCGAAGGCGATCGTCACCGAGGTCTGTCCGGACAGCTTCGTCACGACTTCTCACGAAGTGTCGCTGCAATACCGCGAATTCGAGCGCTTCACCACCACGGCCATGAATGCCTTCGTCGGTCCGCTGGTGCGCGGCTACATCAGCCGTCTCGCTGCCGAGCTGCACGCCATGGGCATCGGCGCCGAGCTGCACATCATGTGCTCGAACGGCGGTGTGGCCACCGCCGACACCGTGGCGATCGCCCCCGTCAAGACCCTCATGTCAGGTCTTGCCGGAGGCCTTCTCGGGGC
>JAKAFQ010000597.1 GCA_021817875.1 Pseudomonadota bacterium | reverse complement strand
TGGGTGACAGCAACGGAATGGCCGCAGGTGAAGCGTTACATCAAGAATTTGGCGAGGAGCAGGCCCTCAGCGGGTCGCGAGTGATCACGAATCGAGGATAGGCAGATGGCTCAAGAGACCAGGAATCAGTCGAAGACGGGGGCGTCGGGCTCGCCGGCCGCACAGCGGCTCGAGGAGGCCAAGGCCCGCCACCGGCAGATGATCGAGCGACGGGCGAAGGCTCAGGCGGATTTCGATGCGGCGCAGCGGCAGTTGAAGGAGGCCCGCGCTGAGGCCGAGCAGGAATTCGGCACAGGGGATCTCGCGACGTTGCGCAAGCTCTACGCCGACCGGGAGCGGGAGAACGAGCAGGCCGTCGACAAGTTCGTGCGCGAGCTCGATGAGCGCGAATCAGCGCTGCGACAGGCCGAGGCGGCGCTCGTTGCCTGAGGCTGGCGCGCTGATGAACGGGAGAGAGCGGAAAGCGGCGGAGGGCTGAAGCGGATGTTGTTCGAGGAACTGGATACGGGTCGATTCGAGCGCTCGCGTATTCTGCACGCGAAACTCACCGGGTTGCGTGAGTCGTGCATGACACGCGAATCGACGCTCAGGCAGCGCGTGGCCGACTCCAAGGGGCGCCTCGAGCTCGTCGAGCAGGTCGATGCGACCCTCGAGCAGCTGCAGAACCGTGCTCACCGGCGCAGTGTCGGGGCTTTCGAGAAGCTGCTCTCTGCGATCGTGCGCGATGTGCTGCCCGAGAAGGGTGATGTGCGGCTGAATCTGTATCAGGAGCGCGGGGCGCCGGCGCTCGATGTGCAGATCGACAACGCGGGTTCGATCGAGGACGCCTTTGACGGATCCGGCGGGGCGGTGACCAACGTGCTCTCGGCGGGGCTGCGCTTCGCGGCGCTCTCGCGCACCGGGGCCCGGCGGCTGATCGTGCTCGATGAGCCGGATTGCTGGATCAAGCCGGAACGGGTGGCCGGGTTCGTTCGGGTGCTCTCCGATGTGGCCCGGCGGGCGGGCACGCAGACGATTTTGATTTCGCACCATGAGCCGGAACTGTTCGAGGATCTGGTGAGTCTGGTGAAGCTCACCCGCGGGGTCGATGGTGCGGCGCAGGTCGAGGTGCTGCGGCGCGCGGCGGAGTGGCCGGACGATGCGACGCCGGGCCTGCGATCGATTCACCTGAAGGACTTTCGCGCGCACCTCGACACGATGGTGCCGCTCTTCCCTGGGGTGACGGCCGTGATCGGGGATAACGATCTGGGTAAGTCCACCTTTGCGGCGACGAGTCTTCGGGCCGTTGCCTACGGCGATGGGGATGACACGCTGATCCGCCACGGTGCCGCCGAGGCGCAAGTGACGATCGAGGTCGAGCAGGGCCGGCGCGTGATGTGGACGCGGCGGGAGAAGGCCAAGAGCGGCCAGCCGAAGGTGAGCTATGCGCTCTACGAGCGCGGCCGGGAGGAGCCGGTGCGCGAGGGACGGCCGGCCACTCGCGGGGGCGTGCCGGAGTGGGTGAGCGAGGTGCTCGGCATCGCGCGCGTCGGTGAACTTGATATCCAGGTCGGCAGCCAGAAGAGCCCGGTCTTCCTGCTCGACAGACCCGCATCGCTGCGGGCGCAGATCCTTTCGGTCGGGCGCGAGTCGGGCAGACTCTCGGCGCTCATCGAGCGCTACGGTGAGCTCAAGCGCACCGATCGGGCGCAGGTGCGCGAGGGGGAGGTGGAACTCGCTGGGCTTGGCGAGAAGCTGGCCGCTTGCGCGACCCTGCCCGAGGAGGGGGAGACGCTCGAACGGCTCGCCGAGGATCTGAAGAACATCGAAGCGACGCATGCGCAGCAAACCCGGCTCGTGACGCTGATGGACCGCATCGAGGCGCTTGAGACTCACAGCGAGGCGGCGCAGGCCTGCGCCGAGGCGCTGGCCGTTCTGCCGGCGCCCGTAGAGCTGAAAGAGACACACAAACTCGCCGAGCTGGTGAGCGGCATCGAGCGGCTGGAACGACGCGTGAGCGTGCCGCCGCCTCCGGCACTGCCGGAGGTTCCGCAGCTGCACGATACGGCTTCGATCGCACTCGCCGGGCAGCGTATCGGGCGCCTCGAGAAGCAGCTTGCCGGCCGCGTGCCGCTGCCTGAGATGCCCGACGTGCCGCAGCTGCACGACCTCTCGGGCCTCGTGCGCCTCGCCGGGACGGTGTCCTCCCGGGCCGCGGAACTCGAACGCTGCAGGAAAGCGCTCGATGAGGCCGAGGGGGCCGTCAAGGAAGCCCACGCGAGTGAAGCGGCGATCGTCGAGGAAGTCGGCGGCGTATGCCCCCTTTGCGGCGGGGAGCTGCATGCCTGATGGCGCGGGAAGGCAACACGGCAGATTTCCGATTCGCGTTCGGGAACATCATGCCGTCGAGCGCCGGAATGGACTAGTCCGACTGTTATAATATGAGCATGGGCGAGCGGTTCAAAGGATCCGGGTTATGAGCGCACCGAAGGGCATTTTGTTCATTGGCGACCCGCACGTCTCGAGCGTTCGGCCGGGCCGGCGCAAGGATGACTATCTCGCGAGCGTGATCGGCAAGCTGCGGACGGCCTCGGCGATCTGCTGGGATCGATCGCTGCGGCCGATTATCCTCGGGGATCTGTTCCATCGCGCCAAGGAGAACCACCTACCGACGCTGGCGCAGCTGTTCGAGGTGTTGGGGAACTTCCCGGTGCAGCCTCTGGTGCTCGGGGGCAATCACGATAAAAACGGCACGCTGCTGCAGGATGCCGATGCGCTCTCGCTCTTTGCGCAGACAGGGGTGATCGAAGTTCTCGATGGCCCCTGTCGCGCGTGGTGCGCGATCGAGACCGCTGAGGGTCCGATGCAGCTCTGGGGCGCCCCATCCGGAGCTGAGATCCCGGATGTCATCGAGGCCGAGGGGGAGGGGCCGGTCGTGCTCGTCACGCACCACGACCTCGCGTTCCAGGGCGCATACCCCGGCGCGCAGCTGCTGAAGGAAATCCGCGGCTGCGACATGGTGGTCAATGGCCACATGCACTTCACTACCCCTTCGGTGAAGAAGGGCGGCACCTGGTGGCACAACCCCGGTAACATCGAGCCGATCTCGATCGACTGCCGGGAGCACGAGCCGGCGGTGTGGGCCTGGACAGCGGGCCGCTCGTGCGAGGCGCTCGAGCGGCTCGATTTACCGCACAATCCCGATTGCTTCGACCTCACCGGTATTGCGGTCGATGCCTCCGATTCGGCCTCGGCGGCAGCGGCGCTGCCCGAGAGCCAGTTCGCCGAGCTGCTCTCCCAGGATGAGT
>JAKAFQ010000596.1 GCA_021817875.1 Pseudomonadota bacterium | reverse complement strand
GATCTCCCCTTTTTCCCAAGACCTGATCTCTTCGATGGCGCACCAGGCGGGCGTCACGAAGAAGCGCATCTACGAGCTATATTTTGGCCGAGCACCAGAGCCGAGTCCGAGCGGGGAAGGCGGGTCCTGAGCGGCTCGCAGAGCGAGCCGCACGGACAGTTCGGCGGCCCGATCCCGCTGCCGGCGGCCGAGACGGCGCGCCGCCCGCAGGATTTTTCCCACCGCCTCAAGATCGGCGGTGGCCGTGTCGGGAATCCCGGCCTCGAGAAGCGTGAGGGCCGCAGCCCGTTCGCGCGGGTCGAGGCCGTAGCCGCAAGCAAGGTGACGGAGGCAGATCGCGAGTGCGCGCAGCGCCTCGGCGGCCGCGGCCGCCTCACGCCGATCACGGTCCGTGGCCGGTGGCCGTGCCGGTAGCCCTTGGCCCCCTCGGCACGCCCGTGCCGGAACCGCCCGAGCGCCTCGGTGACCTCCTGCTCGATCAGCTCCTGCAGAAACTGGCGCACCCCGCCGCGCACCTGCTGCTCGAGCGGATCGAGCCACTCGCTTCCCTTCGAGCAAATCCGTCGATCCCATGGTACCGTTTCGCATGGCGTAGTCTCCCCGGCGCTCGTAACGGTACGTAGTCGGGTCGCACGCATCAGCCCTGCACAGATACCGAGTTGACCCGGCAGCATTAAATCTCCGCAATGTCCATTCGAGTTTACAGGGCAGCAGACATCATAGAGTCCAAAGTTGTCCTTCGTGACAGGGTAAAGCTCCAACAACCGGGCAGCGTTGCGTGGATTCTCACGAACTTGGAGCCATCGCCAACTGATACTTGGCCTTCGTGGCAGATGGAGATAGTGATCGGAGAGGGGACTGCGGCAAGAAACATTATGCTTAATCTGCCTCCGTTCCTTCCGACGCCACCACCACAAGGTGCCCCTGTTTTCATCTCTGTCCCCCGTACAGCCGCCGGCGTCGGGACATACACAAACGTACTCATCTATTTCCGTGATCGTTTGTTTCTACCTGAGAGGCCACCAGAGAACGAGGCCGAGCGTGAAGAGATAATCCTTCGGGTCAAGAAAGCTGTCTATGAAGAGGACGCCGAATTGTCCAGCCTTCGCAACGCCGTTGCAAATTTGGAAGCCGCGATTGAATTTAAGAGATCGGGCCCGCGGCGCGACCAAATCCCCGACGACGTAAAGCTTGTGGTGTGGGCGAGAGACGGCGGTGCATGCGTACGATGCGGATCAAATAAAGACCTGCACTTTGACCACATCATTCCCGTCGCCAAAGGCGGCGGAAACTCCGCTGAGAACATCCAGATTCTCTGCCAGAGCTGCAATCTCAAAAAGTCCGACAAAATCACGATCGCGTAGAGCGGCCAGCAATCGCGGAACAACCGCAGCAGCATATGAATCATGGTTTTTGCCGGCCCGCTGCCAGATCAGCGAGGCGGACGGAGAACTCGCTCGCTCGGGCGCGTGCTCGTTCATCCAGCCTTTGCTTCGCGGCACGCTGGATGAGCCGACGTGCCGCTGCGAGTTCGGCAACCGGCATGCCCGGGAGCCCGAGCTGTAGTAGCGCCAGGGCGGAGCTACGCTCGGCGGGGTGAAGCTGCCACCCCGAGGCGATCGCCCGCAGGCACCAGCCTATAGCGTCTAGAGAGGCCGCGGGATCCGGTGGTGATGGGGCCTCCTGTCTGCCGTCTTCCTCAAGAGGGTCAGTCATCGCCATACTCACCGCCCTTGGTCCTGCTCATGTGCTGCGGCTGGTCGCCGGTCCTCGAGACCCGCGACCTGGAGAGTCTCCGTGTAGAGCTCCCAGCCATTCCCGAGCGCCGCCTCGGCCCATCGCCGGCATTCCCCACGGACTACCCCTATATCATCCGAGCAGGCCCGCGCCCACTCTGCGTCATCGCAGGTGAAATCCCCAGATGCCATCATGTCGTGGATGAGCTGCTGGGAGACCGCCTGCGCTCGCGCGAGTTCCTGCGCCCGAGCGTCTCGCTCCGCGGCCGGCCGTGCCTGTGGCGGCTCACCGCGGCGCATGCGCTCTTGCTCGTCGCGGACGATGTCCGCGAGATCGGCATCGACGACGCGGACGCCTTCGCGAGCCGCCGCCCGTGCGGCGCGCTCGCGAAACTCGCTCGACCCGGAAATCTGCACGCTCCCCCACTTTGCCTGTGCTAGCTGCAGCGCCGCGCGCGTTGCATCGTCCTCTCGGCTCGAGAACATATTGATCGCCCGGCCTGCGTCGACGAACGCGAGGCGGCGGTCCGAATCGCGGCGGTATTCCACCGTCGCGCCCACCACGTGGCTCGAGAATGCCCGGATGTCCCGAGGAACGGCAGGCTGGTCCTCGCCAGCGAGGCGTGGGGCAATCCAGCGCGCGTAGGCGTCGGCCAGCTGGCCGCGCTCCTGTTGGCGCAGCCAGTCCTCGTAACTCTTGGCTGATCTTTTTGCCCGCGCGGCCCGTTCACGAGCCTGCCGATCGCGCAGCGCGGCGCGCTCGCGCGCATCTTGCGCAGCCAATTGGCTGCGGCGCGCGTTCAATGCTGCGCCGCGTCCCCGCCAGTTGCCGGCGGTGGTTGCGCGCCGCCGTTCTCGCTGCGCGGTCTGGAGCGCGGCCCGCTCCTGTCGGTGACGGGCGGTGAGTGCCGCCCGCTCCGCGCGTCCCTCGGCCTGCCGCTCGCGGCGGGCGCGCTGGTACTCCGCCCAGCTCGCCCGGTCGGTCGAATCGGCAGCCCTGTCAGTCGGCTCAGGACCGGGCGAGTTCGCGCGCGCCTCGGCAGTGTGTTCGGCGGTCGGCGGCTGATACGGCCCGAGGCGTTTCGCGAGCTTGGCAAAGCTGGCACCCCTGCTCACCTCACTGGCCTTCACGGGCTGGTCGCCCAGGTAGATGATAGCGCCCGATCCCTTGCGCTCGTACCTCAAGCCGCGTTCGGCGAGCGCCGCATGAAGGTCGGCCCATGATTGCGCCCCGCACCGCGCGTCAAACAAGTGACCGGCGCGCTCTCGCGCAACCTCGATTGCCGACCGCTCGCCGTGGCGGTGGGCACCGTCCCGGGCGCGGTCGTTGGCGCGCGGACGTTCCCGCGCGCGCTCGCCGCGTCGGTCTTCCCGGCTCGTCTTGCGGCGGCGCTCAGCCTCGGCAGCGTCACGTTGCGCGGCGGGTGTTGCCACTTGTTGCCATCCCTGTTCAATCTCAATCCGGGAAACCGCCTGCAAGAGCGCTCGGCGGTCCCACCCTCCGCCGGCGCGGACGACGCGCTCTGTTTCGGGGTGCACGCGGGATAAGATC
>JAKAFQ010000595.1 GCA_021817875.1 Pseudomonadota bacterium | reverse complement strand
GCTCGGCCATCTGCTTCAGCCGCAGCGCCTTGCGGTAGACCTCCGGCCGGGGCATGTCGTAGTTGCGCCGCACGCGCTCCTTGGTGTCGCGGCCCTTCTGGTGGCCGATGATCATCACCGGCCGGCCGCCAAGGCGCGCCGGTCCGCCGACGATCGCCCCGTCATCGCCGTACATCCGATCACCGTGCAGCTCGCTGAACTCCGTGCAGATCGCGCCGATGTAATCGAGCGTGTAGGGCCGCTGCGGGTGGCGGGCGAGCTGGGTGATCTGCCAGGGCGTGAGGTTCGCGAAGATGCTGGTGGTGAGCTGGCGGCTCTTGGCCTGCAGGCGCGCGATCTCGTCCTGGATGTTGACTTCCGGATCGCAGGTGACGTGCTTGAGCTCCTCGATCTTCGCTTCGAGCTCGGCAATGGGCTGTTCGAAATCGAGAAAGGCGACGGCCATGCGCTTTACCGGGGTTGTCTCGTGCTGGGCGCGAGGGTACGGGCGGGGGGCTCGGCGCGCAAGCGGGCAGCCCCTACAAGCCGTCGGCCGAGCGCTGCGGTGCCTCGGCCGGGGCGCTGTACAGCACACGCACCGAGGCGCCCCCGAAGAGCTGCTCCAGGCCCGCGAGCAGCTCGGCGACGGGCTGCACGCTCCAGTCGGGCCCGAACGCCAGCATCCCGCGCACGCCCGCTGCGGTGTACTCGACCGCGAGCGCGCACGGACCGGGTCGATGGCGGGCCAGCAGCTCGGCGAGCCGGCGCTGCAGCGCGCCGGTATCGGCGCGCGCGGGCCATTTGACGACGATGCGCCGCGCCTGCTGCTCGCGCACCTTGGCCAGATCGGTGAGCCGGCGCACACCGATGCGCCAGCCGTCGGAGAACTCATCGAAGCGCAGCTGCCCCTCGGCGAGCACCAGCGCATCCTTGCTGATGAGCGCGCGGAACTGCTGGAACTGCTCATCGAACAGGCTCGCCTCGATCCGGCCGGTGCCATCATCGAGGGTGAGGATCACGCGCGGGCCGCGCTTGCGCACCTCGTCGATCAATCCGGCCACGGTGACCGTGCGGCCGCCGCGCCCGCGCGGGGCCTCCATCCCCGGCATGGGCCGCTCGCCGATGAGATCGCCGATCCGGTGGCTCACCAGGCGTGCCAGTCCCGACTCGAAGGCCGCCATCGGATGGCCGGTCAGATACAGCCCGAGCGTCTCGCGCTCCCCGGCGAGGCGCACCGACTCGGGCCACTCCGCCAGCTCCGCGGCGCTCACCGCCTGCGGGGCGCTCGGCTCGGGCACGCCGAGGCCGAACAGATCGTCCTGGCCGGCGCGGCTCGCCTTGGAGTCCTGCTCCCCGAGCTGCATCGCCGTCGGCAGCCGCTCCATGAGCGTGGCACGGTTGGGCCCGAGCGCATCGCAGCTGCCCGAGCGCAGCAGCGCCTCGAGCACACGGCGGTTGAGCTTCTGCAGATCGAGCCGCCGGCACAGATCCTCCAGGCTCGCGAACGCGCCGCGCGCCTCGCGCTCCTTGATCAGCGCCTCGGCCGCGCCCTCACCGACGCCGCGCACCGCCCCGAGGCCGTAGCGGATCACCCGACCCTCGGCGGTGAACACGTACTGGGAGTGGTTCACGTCCGGTGGCAGCACGGTCAGGCCGATCTCCGCGCACTCGCGGATCAGCGTCACCACCTTGTCGGTGTGATCCATGTCGGCCGAAAGCACCGCGGCCATGAACTCGCCGGGGAAGTGCGCCTTGAGATAGGCCGTCTGATACGACAGCAGCGCGTAGGCCGCGGCATGCGATTTGTTGAACCCGTAGCCGGCGAACTTCTCCATCTGGTCGAAGATCGCATTGGCGATGGGCGCGCCGATGCCACGCGCCGCAGCGCCCTCGAGGAACACCCCGCGCTGCTTGGCCATCTCCTCGGGTTTCTTCTTGCCCATGGCGCGGCGCAGCAGGTCCGCCCCGCCGAGGGTGTAGCCGGCCAGACGCTGGGCGATTTGCATCACCTGCTCCTGGTAGACGAACACCCCGTAGGTGACCCCGAGCACCTGCTCCATCTCCGGGTGCAGGTACTGGGGCTTCTTGCCATGCTTGCAGGCGATGTACTCCGGGATCAGGTCCATCGGCCCCGGCCGGTACAGCGCCCCGAGGGCGATCAGATCGTCGATGCGGTCGGGCTTGGCTTCCTTCAGCATCCGCCGCATGCCGCCGGACTCGAACTGGAAGACCGCCACGGTCTGCGCGCTCTTGAACACCCGCTCGTAAGTGAACTGATCGTCGAGCGCAATGCGCTCGATCTCGAGCGGCGGCTCGCCGCGCGCGGCGCGCTTGGCGTTGATCGACTTGACCGTCCAGTCGATGATGGTGAGCGTGCGCAGGCCGAGGAAGTCGAACTTGACCAGGCCCGCGGCCTCGACGTCGTCCTTGTCGAACTGCGTCACCAGGCTGCCGCCGGCATCGTCGCAGTAAAGCGGGGTGAAATCGGTGAGCACCGAGGGGGCGATCACGACGCCCCCGGCGTGCATGCCGGCGTTGCGCGTGAGGCCCTCGAGCGAGCGGGCGAGGTCGATCAGCGCGCGGACCTCCTCCTCGCTCTGGTAGAGCTTCTTCAGCTCCGGCTCCTTCTCGAGCGCCTCATCGAGCGTGATGCCGAGCTCGAAGGGAATGAGCTTGGCGATCTTGTCGACGTAGCCGTAGCTCATGCCGAGCACGCGCCCGACGTCGCGCACCACCGCCTTGGCCGCCATGGTGCCGTAGGTGATGATCTGCGAGACCCGCTCGCGCCCGTAGCGCCCCGCGACGTACTCGATCACGCGGTCGCGCCCGGCCATGCAGAAATCGACGTCGAAGTCGGGCATGGAGACGCGTTCGGGATTGAGGAACCGCTCGAACAACAGCTCGTAGCGCAGCGGATCGAGGTCGGTGATGCCGAGGCAGTAGGCCACGAGCGAGCCGGCGCCCGAGCCGCGGCCCGGTCCGACGGGCACATCGTTGCCCTTTGCCCAGCGGATGAAGTCCGCCACGATGAGGAAGTAGCCCGCGAAGCCCATCTGACAGATGACATCGAGCTCGCGCTCGAGGCGCGCGCGGTAGGCGAGCGGCTCCGGCGGCGTGCCACGCTCGGCGAGCTCGGCGCAGCGCCGCTCCAGGCCGCTGGCCGCCTCGGCGCGCAGGAATTCCTCCGTGCTCAGCGTGCCGGGCACCGGGTATGGCGGCAGTTGCGGCTTGCCGAGTTCGAGCACCAGCGAGGCGCGCCGCGCCACCTCGACGGTGTTCGCGAGCGCCTCGGGAATGTCGGCGAAGAGCT
>JAKAFQ010000594.1 GCA_021817875.1 Pseudomonadota bacterium | reverse complement strand
CAGCTGCGCGCCCGCATCGGAATGGTCTTTCAGAAGCCGAATCCCTTTCCGAAGTCGATCTACGACAACGTGGCCTACGGGCTGCGCATTCACAAGCTCACCCGCAGCCGCGCCGACCTCGACGAGCTCGTCTTCACCAGCCTGCAACGCGCCGGGCTCTGGGACGAGGTCAAGGACCGCTTGGGTTCGCACGCCTTCGGCCTGTCCGGCGGGCAGCAGCAACGCCTCTGCATCGCGCGCACGCTCGCCGTGCAGCCCGAGGTCATCCTCATGGATGAGCCGTGCTCCGCGCTCGATCCCATCGCCACTGCCCACATCGAGGACCTGATCGAGCAGCTGCGAGCTTCCTACGCCATCGTGATCGTGACGCATTCGATGCAGCAGGCCGCGCGCGTCTCGCAGCGCACGGCCTACTTCTACATGGGTCAGCTCATCGAGGTTGGGGATACCGACCGGGTGTTTACAAACCCACAGCACAGGCTGACTGACGACTACATTACAGGACGTTTCAGCTGATAGCCGCTACTCAGCGGTGCGCGGAAAACTGTTGATGAAGGACTTCGCCCGTGTCTGCGCATCGACGCGCTTCACGATGACGCACAGTAGCGCCCGCAGCGGCCGCACGTCAGTCGATGACAGCGTCCCTGCGCCATGCAATGGTCCAGCATCCCGGTCCTTGCAGGGGTCGACACACGCGACTCACCGATGCACGGTGCGATCCACTGGGAGCTGATCTTTCTCGGGCCGATTCGATTGCGCACGATCGCGCGCAGCATCCCGGCACCTCGCTGCCATTCGGCAGAAAAGGAGTGCCGGTCCGAGAGGTAAGGGCTCCAGCAAACACGTTGTCGAGGCCGAGACCCGCCGGATGATGAGGGATGACCAGAGAAGGCTCGATCAACCGCGTACTGGCGCGGTCAGGGGGATGATGCTACGCGGCCAGCGCGCGACGGCGCGGTGTGAAGTTCCACGGCAGCAGCGCCTCGAGGTGCTCGACGGTCGAGGCTCGCGGTAGCTGCGTGTAGAGGTGGGTCAGATAGGCGTGCGGCTCGATGCCGTTCGCGCGGGCGGAGCCGACAATCGAGTACAGGTTCGCGCTCGCCTGGGCGCCGAGCTGGGTATCGCAGAACAACCACACCCGGCGCCCGAGAGCGAAGGGACGGATGCAGTTCTCGACCCGGGTGTTGTCCGGCGGCACGTCCGGATGGTCAAGGAAGCGCACGAGCTTGTCCCACTGGTTGATGCAGTAGCCGATCGCCTTGCCGAGCGCGCTCTTTGGCGGGACGCCCAGGGCGAGCTCATCGAGCCAGCTCTTGAAAGAGGCCATGATCGGGGCGGACCTCTCCTGGCGGATGGCGCGCGTCTCCTCGAGCGACCAGGTGCGCCCTGTGCGCTCGCGCGCTTCGCGCCGCTTCTCGATCTCGCGCTCGACACCGTAGACGGCTCCGATGTACTCGCGGATCGCCACCCGAGCGAGCGAGTGCGCCGAGGGCGACTCGCTCACCTTTGCCGCGCGGTCAAAGCCGCGGCGGGCATGAGCGAGACAGCCGCACAGGATCACGGCAAAGTGAGGGTCCTCGGCCACACAGTCGTAGAGGTTCAGCCCATCGACGACGAGCCGACCGCGGTAGGGACCGTCGGGGCCGGTCAAAAGCCGCTTCAAGGCTGCAACGTTGCGGTTGGGCTCGTAGTTAAAGAGCACGATGCGCCGCCCGGGAGGACCTGCGGCGCGCACCACCATGTAGTGATCGGAGGCCACCGGCTTCTCGCTCTTTAGGACCTGCACCGGCGTCTCATCGCAGTGCAGGACGGGCTCGGCGAGGATCGCCTCGTGCATCAGGGCAATGAGCGGGGGGAGCTTCTGCGCCCCGATCGTGTTCATCCACACGCCCATGGTCCCGGCATGGATCGAGAGGCCCAGCCGGTCGAACTGCTTGCACTGGCGAGTCAACGGCACCCCATCGACGAACTTGCTCGTCGTGATGTGCGCGAGGAGCGAGGCCGAGGCCATGCTCTTTGGCAGAAGCTGTGCGGGGAGCGGTGCGACCTTCACCCCCTGATGGCAGCAGGGGCAGGCGTACTTCAGACGCTCCTGCACGATGACCCGCAGCTGCGGGGGCACGTAGTCGTAGCGCTCGGACTTCTCCGCGCCGATGACCTCGAGCGCGGTGCCATCGTGCGGGCAGGTCTTCTCCTCCTCCGGGATATCCACCACCTGCGGCACGCGCGGAAACTCGGGCGGGATCGCCTTCTTGCCGGACTTTCTCTTGCGCTCGTGGGCCTCGATCAGAACCGGCGTCGCCTCCTCCAGCTCCATCGCCTTGGCGATCGCGGCAAGCACCTCCGGCTCATTGAACAGCATCGCCTGATCGGGGGAGACATCGCTTGCGGCATCCTTCTCCGTCGAGCGGCCGAAGACCTGCGCCTTCCACCAGGCAAGCTCCTCCTTCAAGAGCACGTTCTGCTCGCAGAAGCGGGTGAGCTCGCCCTCGAGGCGAGCCTGCTCGCGCTCGAGCGCTTGGTTTTGCTCGATGAGCCCGGCAAGCTGCCCATCGAGCCGACGCACCAGCGCCGCGTTCACTTGCTCGCGGACAGCGAGTTCGGCGTTCTCGAGACGTGTTTGTTTGAGAGAAGAGTCTGCGCTCGGCACCACTGAAGTATACGCGAGCGCAGACGAGAAGGGATCAACTCGCGTGAGAAAAATCGAGCGCTCGGTGCGGTTTCATCCTCCACACGTCATATCCATCGAGCAGCCACTTGAGGTGATCGGCCGAGATCGTGATCGCATCCTCCTTCAGGTGCCGGGGCCATGCGAAGCGCTCGCGTCCCTCGATTACCTTGTACCAAACTACAAATCCGTTGCGGTCCCACCAGAGGCATTTGATCCGATCGCGCCTCTTTCCGATGAAGCAGAACAGCGCCCCAGAGAAGGGGCTCACCTTGATGACTTCCTGGGCGAGCGCGGCAAGGCCGTTCCTCCCACGGCGCATATCGACCGGCGTGCGGTGCAGGTATACCCGCTCGATCGCTTCAGGGCGCAGCATCGATCACTCCCCCGAAGCAGTGGGCCATCCACTCCACCGGCGGCCAGCTCGCGCACTCCATGATCCACCCGCTCGGGGAGCGTAGCCGGCAAACCGGGCCGCTCGTCTGCCCGAAGCGCACCGCCATCCGCACCGCCACGAATCGACCGGGCTTGCTCGGCGCTGCCCGCGCAGCGCGCCGCGCAGAGACCACTCCCTTGCGCAGCAGTCCCCGGCGTACGTTGTACAGCGAGTAAACGCTCAGAC
>JAKAFQ010000593.1 GCA_021817875.1 Pseudomonadota bacterium | reverse complement strand
GATGTGCAGGCGGCCGTCGGGACCCGCGGAACCATCCTGTACTCGGTGAATACAGACCGAAGACCCAGAGCCAGCCGGCAGAGCCTGCGCTACGTCATCCAGAAGCTCGAGCCGGATCGGCGGAGTTAGACCGGCCGGCATCCGCGACCTGCGGCGAAGCAGCGGGCTGCTCGCGCCGCTTCGCACACACCATCCCTGCAGCCCGATGCGCTTCTGCACGGCGCGCCGGATCGCCCCACCCGCCGGGCGAGCGGCGCCATGGGCGATCGCCTGCATCACCCCGCACGGAAGAGCCATCGCCCAGCGGACGTGATCCGGCATTGTGAGGGAAGTTTCCCGGACAAGCTTCTGACTTTCTAAGGTTTATTGGGCGACATCGCCAGGCATCGGATGGCCCATTGGCGCCCCCGGCCGGAGTTGAACCGACGACCTACCGCTTAGGAGGCGGTCGCTCTATCCACTGAGCTACGGGGGCGCCGCCGGCGGCAAGTGTACCCATCCCGCAACGGCGCTGCTCGGCGGATTCACCTCATCGCCGCCGGCGCAATGCTCGTCCGGCGCGCAGCGGTTTTCCCGAGGACCCCGCCGCGCCCGAGCGCAGTGCGCGCGCCGGATCTGTCAGACCGGGCGACGCAGCGCTTCGATCTCGAAGCGGCTGGGCTCGCGCAGCGGCTCGGACCGGCGCACCTCCACCCTGCCGCGGCCGGCGTTCTTTGCCGCGTAGCACGCCGCGTCCGCCACCCGCAGAAGCGAGGCCGCATCGGCTTCGCCGGCGAGCGCATAGGCCACACCGATGCTGGCGCCGACCCGCAGATACAGTCCGCGCTCCCAGTGCAGAACGAAGTCCTGGATCGCCGCAAGCATGCTCTGCGCCACCTGTTCGGCGCGCTCGCGCGGACAGCCCGGCAGCAGAATGGCGAACTCGTCGCCGCCGAGCCGCGCGGCGGTGTCGGTGGCGCGAACGTGCTCCTTCAGAATCAGACTCACGCGCCGCAGCGCTTCATCGCCCGCCGCGTGCCCGCCCCGATCGTTCACTTCCTTGAACCGGTCGAGATCGATGAAGATCAGCGCGCACGGCTCATGAGCGCTCACCGCGGCGTCGGTCATGGCGCTCAGCCGCGCATTGAACTCGCGATGATTGAGCAGGTCCACCAGCGGATCGTGGGTCGCCTGATACTGCAGCGCCCGGGTGAGCTGGGCGTTCTCGACGGTGATCTCGAGCGCGCCGCCGACGGTGTGATCGAGCTTGAACGCCGAGTAGGCGAGGACCCCCGCAAACAGGGCGTTCACCAGGGCCAGGGGGTAATGCAGCGGCGTGCGCTCGAACAACAGCACCAGCTCGACCAGCCCCTGGAAGGGAACGAGAAAACTCATGTAGCAGCGCCACATGACGCCGTAGGACGTCATGGCGCCGGCGGCGACTCCCGAGAACACCAGCACGGCGAACAACTGATGGGCCAGATCGTCGGAAGACAGGAACACCATGCCGCCGATGCCCCAGACGAGTCCCGATATGGCAGTGCCGAACCGAAGACGGCCTAGCCATACGCGCACCGACCGGTCCGACGGCGCTCGCTGAAACGCGCGGCCGTCGCGCAGACGGATCGCGGACACGACGACCAGCACCAGCAGCCACCCGAGCAGCCGGGTGTGAGAGACCTCCTTGGAGAGCAGCGCCCCGAGGACGCCCCCGGCCGTGGCCGAGCTGGCGAGCATCAGCGGGAAATTGCCGTACACGAGGCGCAGCCGCTCGAGATCGGCCCAGGCGTGGGGCGGATCAGGTGGGCTCGAGGACATGTCCGTACTACCGATGTCTCGCAGGGGCAACATGCGCGGTCTGGAACTCGCGGCGTAGACCATCTTAGCTCCATTGCGCGAGGCTGTCCCAAGGGTCCTGGCCATCAGCCCCCGGTCTCTTCCGGCTCGCCCGGATACCACCGCACCGCGAGCGCCGGCCCCGGCGCTCGCCCCGGGGCTGCCGCGCAACGCCCCCGGGGGACGGATACGCGCCGATGGGCCCGGCCGCCGGTTCGTAGGTACTTCCGCGAATCGATTTCATCCGCTCCCGACCGACAATCGGACAGGCGGAGCAAGCCGATGCCAGTATCCAGGATAGCGAAAGGGGCTGCGGGAAACCTCTCCCATTATCTGGTCGATTACGCGGCCAGCCGCGCCAGCTTTGACTGGTCCGACGCGCGTCGCGCGCTCACCGGCAACTCCGATCCCCGACTCAACATGGCGCATCAGGCCCTCGATCGGCAACTCGAGCGGGGCCATGGAGGGCAGCTTGCCGTACGCTTCATCGATCGCAACTGGACACGGATCGATCTGACGTACCAGGAACTGCGAGAGAGCGCCGATCGCTTCGCCCACGTGCTGCGTTCCCTCGGCCTCGAGGGCGGCACAGGCGCGAGCGACTCCGGAGCCGCTGCGCCGCGGCCCGCCGCCTGCGTCGCCACACTCCTCGGCCGTGTCCCGCAGCTGTTCGCCGTCGGCCTCGGGACCCTCAAGGCCGGCAATGTGTTCTGCAGCCTGTTCTCGGCATTCGGCCCGCAGCCCCTGCAGACGCGCCTGCAACTGGGACATGTACAGCTGCTGGTGACCACCGACGGGCTCTATCGCCGCAAGGTGGCCGGTATCCGCGACGCGCTTCCCGAGCTTCGGCACGTGCTCATCGTGCGTGAGGACCCGCACTGCGATCTGCCGGTCGGAACGCTGGATTTCGATCAGCTCATGCGCCTCGCACCGGACCGCTGCGAGACCGCCCCGACGCGCGACACGGATGTGGCGCTGCTGCACTTCACGAGCGGCACCACCGCCAGACCGAAAGGCGTGACGCTCACTCACGCGGCGGTGGTGGCCCAGCACGCGACCTCCGAGCTCGTCCTCGACCTGCATCCGGGGGAGCGCTACTGGTGCACCGCCGATCCGGGTTGGGTGACTGGAATCGCCTATGGACTGATCGGACCACTCACCTGCGGCGCGACGCTGATCGTCGACCGCGAGGAATTCGATCCCGAACGCTGGTACCGGATCCTCGCCGAAGAGCGCATCAACATCTGGTATACCGCCCCGACCGCGATCCGCATGCTGATGAAGGCGGGGACCGCTCTGGCCCGCGCGCGCCGCTATCCGCACCTGCGGCACATGGCCAGCGTCGGCGAGCCGCTCAACGCCGAGGCGGTGACCTGGGGCGTCGAAGCGTTCGGTATGCCGTTTCACGACACCTGGTGGCAGACCGAAACCGGCGCCATCATGATCGCCAACTTCGCGGCGTGCGATGTGCTGCCCG
>JAKAFQ010000038.1 GCA_021817875.1 Pseudomonadota bacterium | reverse complement strand
CGCGCCGCCGTCCGCGGACGCAGCCCAGCGCTCAGTCGCGCCAGGCGGGCGCGTGCTGTCCGGGCGGACTCGGTGGACAATCCCAACGGGCCGGCGTTCTCGAATAGGACACCAGCGGCGCCGGTACGCGCAGCTCGCCGTACGCCGAGTCGCTCGTGATGAAACTGTCCGGCTCGGGGATCGGCATCGCACCCGGCATGCGCAGCCGCTCGGCCTCGGTCAGCCTGCCGAGCTGCTGCAGGAACATGGACGCGCGGGTGAGGCTCACCTCGACGTGGTAGCTCCCCCCCTCGCGGGCGCGGCGGATGAGCGCGGCCAGCGTGCCCGCGGCGGCGAGGTACGGCACGAGGTAGTCATTCAGGGTGCCGGTGGGACCGAGCCGTGGCTCGGCCGCCGATCCTTCATCGATCGCCAAGCCGCACGCCGTCTGCCCGATGGGCTCGAACCCACCCCGCTCGCGCCACGGACCGCCATAGCCGTAGCAGCTCACCGAAACGTAGAGGATGCCGGGGCGCATCGCCGCAACGTCCTGCGGCCCGAAGCCCGCCCGCTCCAGCGCACCGGGACGCCAGGACTGGACGAAGACGTCGGCACCGCGCACCAGCCCCGCCAACCGCTCAGCCCCACCGGGCTGCTCGAGATCGAGCAGCGCGGAGCGCTTGCCCCAGCCGGTGTCGATCTGCATCACGTGCGAGTCCAGGCGCCAGGGTGGAGAGACGTGCAGCACATCGGCGCCCTGCTCGGCGAGCAACCGGGCCGTGACGGGACCGGCGAGCACATGGGTGAAATCCAGCACTCGCAATCCGGCCAGCGGGCGCGCGGCGCGCTCCAGCGGCCGCGGATCCGCATCGCCGATCTTCTCGACGTGCACGGGTGGCCGGGCCGCGAGCCACTGTCCCTGCGGGTGGCGTAGCCACTCCTGACGGGTGCGTGCGATCACGCCCACCGCCTTGCGTCGGGCCAGCGCTTCCTCCAGCTCCTGCGCGCGCCACCGTGCGACGACACGTTCCACAGACTGTGCGTCGTAGCCGCAGTCGAGCACGTCCATCAGGCGCGTCAGAATCTCGGGATAGGCCAGCGTGCGCAGCAGAAAGATGATGCGGTCGTCAGCCGTGCGGAAAAAACCCCGATGATCCGTACCCCGCGGATGCGGCGGCAGGGCATGGCCGCTCTGCTGCAGGTGCACGATCGTCTGCAGACCGGGCACGACTGCGCGGCGCACATCGACGGCCACATCCTGCCCCTCGCCGCTGCGCAGCTTCCAGATCGCCGCGACCGCGGCGCCCATCGCACCCAGGGCCCCGGCCGCCGCTGCGCCGACCCGGTGCAGGCTCGGCACCACGGGATCACTGCCGTTGAACTCGACGCGCCCCGCCCGGTCACCGGATCCCAGGCCGATGGCCGACCAGAGGGACTCGAACACCGCTGCGGGACCCGCCCCCGCCAGTCCGTCCGGCGCGCTCACGCCGGCACCCCGGCGCCGCGGCGCAAGCGCAGACCGGCGCGCTGCGTGCGCGTCGCCGTGTCATCGACCACCCAGTCCCGGGTGTTCAGGATCACGCCATACACGTCCCGTGCGCGATCCTCCGAGACAAATCCATCCCGGACGTCCTTGAGCACGCGCTGCGGCTCCCGATCGAGCGGATCGCCCCAACCACCCCCACCGGCATTGCGGGTATCACAGGCTTCGCCGGGGAAAATGGGCTGCGTCACGAAGGTGCGCAGCAGCCGCTGCTGGCCATCGGGGGCGGTGAGGGTCATCTGCGCCAGCGGTCCGTCGAGGCCGCCGGCCACCCCGGCGGGCGGGCAGCGCTGGCCATCGCTGTTGCCCGTCATGAGCAACGACATCGCGCCCGGCTGGGTGCGCGCGACGAAACGCACATAGCTGCCCGGAGAGCCGCGAAACTCCCCGGCGCCTTCCCAATCCATCAGCACCTCGTAGTGCGTCACCAGGTACGGGCAGGACGCTTCGAAGAACTCGACGTTCGGGCGCACGAGGTTGGCGCAGGCACTCTGGAAGCCGACGCCCAGCCAGCCGTCATGACCCTTCACGGCCCCACTGCCGCCGTCGCTGCCGAAGGTCTCGGTGAAGTAGTTGCGCGGGTGGCCGGTGCGCGGGTCGATGACATCGGGCATCGTACCGATGTTGATCGGACAGAGATGCTTGGACCACGCCGCCATGGCGCGCTCGGGCAGGGCCTTGCCGATGGCCAGCATGCACGCTTCGACGATCTGCGTGCCCACGGAGATCTGTGAGGCGCCCACCGTGGCCGGATAGCGCGGATTGACCACCGTGCCCTCGGGCATGACGAACCGGATCGGGTTCATCGCGCCGCCGTTCTTCGGGACGCTCTCATCGACGAGGTAGAAAAGACCGACCATCGCGCTCGTGAGGGTCACGCCCACCGGGCAGTTGACGAACGTCGCCTGCGGATCGCTGCCGGAGAAGTCCAACGTCAGCGAGTCACCCGCCACGATGGCCTTGACCCGCACCCAGATGGGCCTGTCGGTCTGGCCATCCCAGTCCGCGGCCGAAGCGCCCTCATACGTGCCATTCGGGATCCGGGCGATCTCCGCCCGCATGGCCCGCTCGCCGGCCGCGATGATCTCGCGCATGCAGGCCTGGACGGTCTCGAGGCCGTACTTGCGGCACAGCAGACCGATCTGCTCCTCGGCGTGCGCCATGCAACCGTTGATGAGGCGCGTATCCATGTCCAGCTCGGTCGGCATGCGCACGTTGCGCAGCACGAGACTCCAGACCTCCTCCTGCAGGACCCCGGCCTTCATCAGCTTCAGCGGCGGAACGTTCAGCCCCTCGGCGATGATGTCGATCGCTCCGGCGCCGTAGCCGCCCGGCAGGAACCCGCCGGTATCGCTCACATGGGTCTTGGCCTGGAAGAAGCCCAGGTGCTCGCCTTCGAAGAACAGCGGCCGGATGAAGTTCCAGTCGGGCAGATGCCCGCCGCGCACGATGTACGGATCGTTGGCCACGATGAAGTCGCCGGGCTGATAGTCCCCCTGGAAGCGCGATTCCAGACCCTTGATGGCCTCCTCGGCGACCATGGTGTGGATCGGCGCGGCGCTCGCCGCCACCACGATCTTGCCCCGCGGGTCGAGGATCGACTGGCCGAGGTCGCGCGCCAGCGCCGTCACGAACGACTGTGTGGAATACAACACTTTCTCGCCGACCTGGGCGGTCAGGTACTGCAGCTTGTTCCACACGACCGAGAAGGTGATCGGATCGATGCCGGATTTCGCCGCGGCGCGGCTCTGGGTGGCCATGCTTCAGGTCTCCCTGCGGGTCGTCACGTAGTTGCCGTAGTCATCGACGACGGTGCTCGCTCCGGGGGGCAGCACGAAGGTCGTGAAGACCTCTTCGATCAGCGCGGGCCCGTCGAGGCTGACTCCGCTGCCGAGGCGGGCACCGTCGTACACCGGGGTGTCGAGGAAGCCTTGCGGCGCGAAATACGCCGGCCGCCTGCCCTTGAGGGCACCGGCCGCTTCCCTGCCCTTCGCCAGCGGCTTCAGTCTCGGCGTGGCGACCGCTGCGGTGCCGCTCAGGTGCAGCCGGACGATTTCAGTCGGGTACTTGCGGTCGCTGTAGCCGACCGTCTGCGCGTGCACCCCGTGGAATTCTTCCACGGCGGCGGCCAGCGTTTCCGCCGTGAGCGGCCCGGGCGCCACGGGGGCGTTGCGATCGCGGAACTGGCCGTAATAGCGCATATCGAGCGAGCGGCGGATCCGGATCTCAGCCTCGACGACGCCCTCGCGCCGCAGCGTCTGCCGGGCCTCGCGCTCCATTTCCTCGAACAGCTCCTGGATGCGTCCGAGATCCGCCCGGGCGGTCTCGCTGTAATAACTGCGCTGATAGTCGTGCTTGAGGTCGCAGAACATCATGCCGTAGGCGCAGTACGTCGGTCCCACCTTGGGCACGATCAGCTTGC
The DNA here is from genome assembly GCA_021817875.1 of Pseudomonadota bacterium. The sequence continues at coordinate 9,978 of JAKAFQ010000038.1, read as the reverse complement.
CGATGCGCAGCTCCTGCATCAGACGCACGGCGTGCACCGCCGCCGCCCCACCGGCGGCCACCATCGCGAAGTCGCGCGGATCGTAGCCGCGCTTGGCGAACGCCACGTCGGTACCGCTCGCCATGTTCGAGTTGATGATCTCGTAGATGGCCGCGGCCGCCTCCGGCACGGAAAGGCCCAGCGGTTCGGCCACCTTCTCGCGGATGGCCCTTTCCGCCAGATCCTTGCGCAGGCGCGTCTCGCCCCCGAGGAAGAAGTCGGGGTCGATATAGCCGAGCACCACGTTGGCATCGGTGACGGTCGGCTGCTCGCCGCCGCGACCGTAACAGGCCGGACCGGGACTGGCGCCGGCGCTCTTGGGACCGACGTGCAGTCGGCCGGCGCCGACATGCGCGATGCTGCCCCCGCCGGCGCCGATGGCCGTCACGTCGACGCTCGGCAGCGCGAACTTCTTGCCGTGAATGATCTGCTGGCGCACGGTATCCACCGCGCCCTCGTGCACCACCCCGACATCGAAGCTCGTGCCGCCCATGTCGACCGACAGCACGTTGGCGAACTCGTTGGCGAGGCCGAGCGAGCGGCCGAGCGCCGGGCCGGCCGCCGGCCCCGACAGCAGCAGCACCGCCGGGTTCTCGGCGACGATCGCGGGCGCCGCGAGGCCACCGTTGCTCTGGATGAACTGCAGCTGACCGCGAAAGCCCTTTTCCTCGAGCAGCGCGACGATACGGGCGACGAAAGCCCGCACCACCGGGGCCACGTACGCCGAGAACATCGCCGTGCCCCAGCGTTCGACCTCGCCCCCGACCGGCAGCACCGAGGAGGACAGCGTCACCTGCATGCCCGGGCATTCCTCCGCGAGGATCTGCCCCATGCGCCGCTCGTGCGCCGGGTTGACATGCGAGTGCAGGAACGTGACGGCGACCGACTGCACGCCCTGGTCGCGGAGATAACGCGCCGCGCGGCTAGCGTCGGCCTCGTTCAACGGGGTGACGACCTGTCCCCTGAAATCGAGCCGCTCTTCCACCTCGCTCATCAAGTGGTAGGCGGCGAGCGGCTCGGGCGGCTCGGCGCGGAAGTCATACATGTCGTGCGGGCCTTCGCGCCACTCGGCCTTGGCGACCTGAGGGAAGGCCATGCGCATCCGATAGCCTCGGGTGGCGATCGTGCCGAGCTTCGCCCCCGAGAGCGTCGCCACCGCATTGGTGGCCATGGTGGTGCCGAGCACCAGCGCGTGGGTCTGCCCCAGCAGTCCCTCGAGGGTCAGTCCCCGGGCCGCGGCGAGTTTGCCGATGCATTCCAGCGTGCCGAGGGTGGGATCGTGCGGCGTCGTGTGCGCCTTGCTCATCAGCGCTTCGCCGTCCGCATCGATCAGCACACCGTCCGTGAACGTGCCGCCACTGTCAACCGAGATCCGAAAAGACATCGCGCCTCCTGAGGAACACGGACTGCCGCCGTCCGGCGTGCCGGCAACATGGTAACTGTAATCGCATTACATTTTTGACGCAAGCCGCATGCGCGTCAGCCACCGAATTGCAGCCAGCCGAATCGCCCCAGCGCCATGGTCGTCACCCGGCGCGTGAAGGCCGCCCAGGATTCCGGCCGGCGGCTGAGCCAGCGGTCGCCGTACAGGGCTCGAAAGACGCATTCCCGGTGCACCATGCGAGCCACCTCCATCGCCGCGCCGACCGGCTGTTGCGGCAGCAGCGCCGCCACCCGCTCGACGTACACCAGCGATTCCCGCGACCCCCGCTCGCGCAGCGCCGCATCCGTGACCGTGAGATTGATGATCTGGTGCAGGAAGCGCTCGTGCCGCTCGATGCTCTCGCACATGGCGCGCACCACGGCCCGCACTCTCTCGATCGGATCCTCGGTCTGCGCCGCCGCCTGCAGCAGCCGCTCGTAGGTCGTGACGACCTGTCCGATCCAGCGGTCGTAGATCGCCCAGAAAAGACCCGAGAGCCCGTCCACCCGGGCGTAGAGGGCCGTGGGGGCGACCCGGGCACGCCGGCAGGTGGCCTGGATCGTGAGGGCGTCCCGGCCCTGCTCGATCAGGATGTGCATCCCGGCGTCCAGGATGCGGTTCCAGGCCGCCTGACTGCGCTGCTGCAGCGGCGGTCGGATGCGGTGACGCGGGGCGGGACTCTTCGCAGACCTGACGGACATGGCGGCCTCTTGACCTGCCTGCGCCCGGGCCGGGCGGCTGGCCCCATGATTCGCACAGCGCAGGGCGGATGGCAACCCCGCGAGGCGGGCCACGGACCACGGGATCCGAAGACACGCCTGCCTCCTGCCGGCAGGGGACTCGCACCCCGACGTCAGGCGCATGGAGCGCCGGGCACAGGGTCGGGGCAAAGCCACTCGTCCATCCGGACTCAGGCCGGGGCCGCCGTTTCGGCCTCGAGCAACCGCTGGATCCTGCGTCGCACGGCCATCGCGGCCGCGTCCGTCGGCAGCAACATGGGACGCAGCGCCTCGAAGCTGCGGCCCTGGAGCCGCCGTTGCTGAGCCTCGATCATCGGCGCATCCTCCCCTTGAAAAGCCTGCATCAGTGCCGCTTTGGCCATCGGTGCCACCGCGGGGTTCGCGGTGACCTGATCGCTCGTGTGGCAGAAGAAATAATGCGTGGCCCCCTCGGCCTCGGGGGTCATGACGTGCGCGTTCCAACTGTCGAGCCCCGCCTCGGCGAGTCTTCCGGCCGGCCCGAACAGCACCCGTTGCCGCATCACCCCCGGCGCGGACCAGCGGACCTCGTTGAGAAAATCGCACAGCGTATCGGGCCGCTCGAGCCGCGCGCTCATCAGGGGAGGTACCCGCTCGGCCTTCGCCTCCCATCGCACCGTCACGCTGTCCGCTCCTTCCTCGATCCGCGCCTTCGCCCGGGTGTTGATCCCGCCACCGAGCGTATCGGGGTGAAGATAGTCCGCGTGAGTCAGATCCATGATGTTGTCCGTCATGAGCTGATAGCATGCCTGCGTATGAAGATAGCCCATGACGCGGGCAGGCTCGGGTGTGGCGTCTATGAAGCTCAGATCCGGAATCACCGTCTCATCCTTGAGCTGCGCCGCGCCGAGCCAGACCCACACGGCCGCATGGCGTTCCACGACGGGAAAGGCGGGCACCTTGAGCACACTCAACACCGCGCCATGGGGATTGGCGATGCACTGTCCGCCGGTGCCGAATACCAGCCCGTGATAGCCGCACTGGATCCCGTCCGCTCGCACGACACCCCTGGAAAGCGGCGCGAAGCGGTGCGGACACCGGTCGAGCAGGGCAACCGCAGTCCCCTGCGCGTCGCGGAACAGCACCAGGGGCTCGCCGGCCACGGTTCTCGCCAGCGGGACCCGGCCCGTCAGCTCGCCGCTCCAGGCCGCCAGATACCAGGTGTGCTTGAGAAACGCCATGCGGGCTCCTCGACCGCGTCTCGTCGCGCGGGCTGAGGCACAAGCCTAGAATGAGAGACTGCTGCTGTGAAGACGGCACCTTTTTGTGCCCGGGAGATCCCGATGAGCCGCGGTTCGGTGTCAAAACAGTCCGAGCACACTGCCTGGCCCGCCGTACGCCGGATCATCGGCGCCCACTCGCCTCACCGCGCGGCGGTGCTGCGTGACATGGCAACATTCCTGGAAATCATGGCCCGGTACGGCAACAGACGCGAGGACCCGGTGCGCAGCGTGTTCGCGCGTCTGGGCGATCGCTGGAGCATTCTCCTGCTGCAATTGCTGCGTGTCGCTTCGTTCCGGCATGCAACCCTCAGGCGGCTTGCGAGCGCCGTTGTCCCGACAGGCGAGAAGCCGATATCCCAGCGCATGCTGACACTCAGGCTGCGCACACTCGAGCGGGATGGAATCATCCGGCGCCGTGTCACACCGCACGTGCCGCCGCAGGTGGAATACTCGTTGACTCCCCTGGGCAGGGACCTGGCACAGAAGGCGCACTCGCTGGCGATGTGGGTGTGCGAGCGCAGCACGCAGATCCGCCAGGCACGACAGCACTACGACCGGTCGGCCCCGACGCCCGGACCGGGCAAATCGTCCGCGCGCGGCCTGCCCTGAGGAGGCGCGCGCCGGACCGGACTCCCGAGCTGCCGCCGGCCGAAACTGCGCCGCGCCTCAGGCGCCTGACGCGGCTGCGCGCCCGGGATCCGGGTCGGCGCTCTCGGCCAGCGGGATGACATCCGGCGTGTCCGCCGCGTACAGCCGCGTGACGAGGTCGGCCCGCCGGCGCAGCACCGCGCCCTGATTGAGGTAGCCCTTGTCGGTGATTTCTCCGGCGTCGATCGAGGCCGGCTCGTCCATGAGGAGTGCCGCCATCGCGTACCTCGAGGATCCGCCGCCCTCGGCACGCATCGCCCGCAGCCCCTGCGCGACGCGGGCGCGAACCGCGGGATGGGACAGGATTTCCCCGCTCCAGGCGTCCGCGCGGACGTCGGCGCACAGTGACGCGCAGGCGGCGAGGTCGGGGAAGATCAGCAGTCTCACGCCAGGTCGATCGTGCCCCGCCACCACGACGTCCTGGGCAATCGGCGCCAGCGCGCTGATCGCTCTCAATCGCAGGGCCGTGACACTGACCCAGGTTCCCGAATCGAGCTTGAAATCCTCCGCCACTCGACCGTCGAACAGCAAGCCGCGTTCGGGATGCGCCCTGTCGACGAAACGCACGGCATCGCCGATCCGATAGAATCCCTGCTCATCGAAGGCCCGCGCGGTCAGATCGGGTCGTTTGAAGTACCCCGGCGTGACATTCGGACCCTTGACGCGCACCTCGAGCTTCTCGCCGCCCGACAACAGCTTGAGCACGACGCCGGGCACCGGGATGCCGATGCAGCCGGTGCCAGATGCCTGGAAATGACAGTCGGTGACCAGAGGTGCCGTCTCGGTCGCGCCCCACGCCGACACGAGCGGCACGGGCGCGCCCACGGTCCGAACGGCGAGCGCGGTGAGCGCTTCCCACAGGTGCTGCGGCAGGGCGGCCGCCGCATAGAACATGAGCTCGAGGCAGCTGAAAAACCGCTGTCTGAGCTCCGGGTCCTGCTCGAGCGCGGGAACCAGCATTTCATAGCCGCGGGGCACGTTGAGATAGACCGTCGGCGCGATCTCCTTCAGGTTGGCCACGGTCGGGGCGAATCGCCCGCAGACCGGCCGACCGGCATCGATGTACAGCGTGCCGCCGAACCGCAGCACCAGATTGAAGTTGTGGTTGCCTCCGAAGGTATGGGACCACGGCAGCCAGTCGACCAGGGTCGGTGAGACCCGCTCGAGAAACGGCCAGCATTGCCCCCTCGCCTGCTGGTTGCTCACCAGCATCCGCTGCGTGTTGATGACGCCTTTGGGCTCGCCGGTCGAGCCGGAAGTGAACAGCAGCTTCGCGACCGTGTCCGGTCCGACCTGGGCGAACGCGGCGTCGACCGCGGACCGGTCTTCTTCGACGTCCAGTCCCTCGAACCCCAGGGCTGCGCCTTCGCCGCGCCCCTGCCCGGCCACGAGGACCGCGGAATGCAGTCCACGCACCGCCTCAAGGGCGTCCCGGTAGCGAGGCGGATCGTCGGCGTAAATCACGCCGGGCCCGACCAGGCAGACGATGCCGCGAAGCTTGGCGAAGTCCCGGGAAAGCAGCGAATAGGCGGGTGAGACCGACACGCTGGGAATGCCCACGTGCAGGGCCGCCAGCATCAGCAGCGCATGCTCGATGCCGTTGTCGGACAGGATCATGACCGGACGATCGGCCGAGAGTCCGCGCCTCAGCATCGCCGTCGCGACCCGGCGCACGCGCCGCCGCGCCTGGGCATACGTCAGGATCCGCCACCCCTCGGACGCATCCCGTTCCGCGAGAAATGCTCTGTCGGGCGCGGCCCGGGCCCACTGCTCGAGGTAGAAACCCATGCTTGCGGGGTAGGCCTCCAGCGCGCTCGGCGAACGCAACAGCAGCGTTCCGTCGGGATCGGCCTGGCACTCGAGGGCGGCATCCGCGAACAGACCGGGCCGGGGTCTCATGCGGTTGACTTCGGCCACCGGTGCGGCAGGTGCAATCGCGGCGGTCGCGCGGCCGGACACGCTGCGCCATCAAGACGACTCGTCCTGCCCTTGCGCATCCGATTCCCCCCGCGATACCGACACCCCCGCGCGAATTATGCCCTCGAACCGCACGCCGTACACCGCCGGCGGACATCGCTCCGAAACGCATGCGTCGGGCATCACGGCCCCGCGTGCCCGGATCGTCGGGTCGGGCGGGACGTCAGAGGCGCACTCGGGTGCCTCTCAACTCACCAGGCCGTCGCGCCGCCGTCTATGGAGAAGTCCGCGCCGGTCACCCAGGAGGCTTCTTCGGAGGCCAGATACACCACCGTCCAGGCGATGTCCTCCGGCTGACCGAAGCGGCCGGTCATCATTTTGCTGCGGGCCGCCTCGCGGATCTGCGGGTTACCCTCGATGACGGGCCGCGTGGCGGCGGTCACGACCAGACCGGGGCTGATCGTGTTGGCACGAATCTGATGCGCCGCACCTTCCATGGCAAGTTGCCGGGTCATCGACAGCACCCCGCCCTTGCCCGCGCAATGCGCCAGGGCGCCAGAGCCCGGCAACGCCACGTAGGCGTTGGCCGAGGCAAAATTGATGATCGACGCCGCGCCGCTCGATTTCAGATGATCCCATGCCGCCTTGCACACCAGGAAGACCGAATCGAGCTCCGCGGCCAGCGTGCGGCGCCAGTGCCGCTCGTAGTCCATGTTCTCGATCCACTCGAAAGCGCCCCAGGCACCGGCGTTCACCAGAATATCGAGCCGCCCGAACTGCTCCACGGCGCGCGCGACCATGCGCTCGACGTCGGCCGGTACCGTCAGATCGATCGGGTGCAGGCTCGCCAGCGTGAGGCCTTCCTTTGCGGCCAAGGCCACGGTCTCTTGCGCCGCCGTCACATCGAGATCCGAGCCCACCACCCGGGCCCCGTGCCGGGCGCACATGAGGGCACAGCCGCGGCCGATCCCGTTGCCCGCCCCGGTGACCAGCGCCACTTTGCCGGCCAGGCGATCCGAACGCATACTCGATTGTCCAAGACTGGGTGTCATCGGAGGTTCCTGCTGCGCGCGATGCTGAAGGGCTCAGGTTCTGCCCTGGCCGCCGTCGGCGAGAATGCTCTGCCCGGTGATGAAGCCGGCCTCCTCGGAAGCAAGGAATGACACCAGTGCCGCCTGGTCTTCCGGCGTGCCGTTGCGCTTGATGCATTGCAGGGCAGCGATCTGGGCGAACAGCTCCGGGGGCAGATCGGCCGCCGCCGTCTTGGTGCGCGTCAGCCCCGGCGCCACGGCATTGATGGTAATCCCGAACGGGCCGACCTCGGCTGCGAGCCCATGCACCAGCCCGATCAGCGCCCCCTTGCTGGTGACGTAATGGGTCATGGCCGACGCACCCACGAAGAAAGTCGAGGAAGCGATGGCAATGATGCGGCCCCACTGCCCGGCCTTCATGCCCGGGAGCACCGCCTTCAGCAGGTGGAACATGGACTCCTGATTGACCGCCTGGGTACGCCGCCAGTCCTCGAGCGACAGCTCGTCGAACGGCCGGACGAACTGCACGACGGCGCTGTGCACCAGGATCCGCGGCGGGCCGAAACGCTCGCCCACCTGGGCCACGAACGCTGCGACCTGCCGGGGATCGGAAATGTCACACGGCGATGCGAGGCCTTCCGCGCCGGATTGCCTCAGCAGCGCCAGGGTCTCGCCCGCGTCCGCGACATCCGCGATTGCCACCTGGGCGCCCTCGCGCCCCAGCCGGCAGGCAATGGCCTGGCCGATCCCGCTGCTGCCGCCGGTCACCAGCGCCACTTTCCCCTGATGCCGCATACGAGCCTCCGCGTATTGAACGTCCGGCGGCCATGTTACCCCGTGGTCTCACGCCGACGCATCGTTACGGCTGATGCCGGGCATGGATGACATGAATTAGACACCGGCGCCCGCCGCCGTTAGCCTGCGCGGATGAGCCCTCAATACGATGTGCTGGCGCTCGGCGCAGGCCACAACGGCCTCACTGCGGCCGCCTACCTCGCCAAGGCCGGCAGGAAGGTGTTGGTCCTGGAGCGCAAGGCCTGGCCGGGTGGCGGGGTCGTGACCCGGGAAATCAATACGCCCGGCTACTGGCACGATGAGCACTCGAGCGTGCACATCATGATCCAGGGCAATCCCCTGATCCGCGACGACGAGCTGGGGCTGATCGGCCGGTTCGGCCTGAAGTACCGCTACGGCACCCCTTACGCCATGATCTTCCGCGACCAGACGACCCTGGTCGCGTACAAGGACCTCGACAGGACCTGCGAGGGCATCGCCCGGATCTCGCCGAAGGACGCCGAGACCTACCGCCGCTTCGCCGAGCGCGCCATGCAGATGCTGCCGATGTTCGCGGCAGGGCTCTATGCCCCGCCGCTGCCGCTCGGCGCGTTCGTCGCCATGATGGATCAGAGCGATGAGGGCCGCGAGATCCTCGATGCGATGCAGCGCAGCTCGCTGGAAATCGCCCGGCAGTCCTTCGAGAGCGAGAAAGTCAGGATCTGGCTGCTGCGCCTGGTGAGCGAGAATCTGCAGATGCCCGATGAGCTCGGCACCGGCTTCGGGATGTTCCTGATGCCGGGGCTGATGCACGGCTTCGGTGTCTCACAGCCGATCGGCGGCAGCGGCAAGCTCACCGAGGCCCTGGTCCGGTGCATCGAGCACTACGGCGGCGAGGTGCGCTGCAACGCCGAGGTGCGCAGGGTACTGACTTCGGGCGGCCGCGCGGTGGGTCTGGAATTGACCACCGGCGAGCAATTCAGGGCGAAGGATGCCGTCATCGCGGCGTTGCATCCCCACGTGTTGCGACGGTTCGTCACCGGGGTGCCCGAGCCGGTGCTGCAGCGGGCCGAACGCACCACGCTCGCCGCCTTCAGCATCATGGTGAGCCACTACGACCTGAAGGAACGCATCCAGTACCATGCCGGCCGGGAAGTCGAGGACGCCATCATGCTGGAGTTCATGGCGAGCGACCGGTTGAGTGACATGCTGGATGACTTCGATGCGCTGCGCCGCGGGCGCATCTCCGAGCGGGTGCTCGGCGCCGGAGGCGACGAGAGCATCGGCGACCCCAGCCGCGTGCCCCCCGGCTGCGGGCTGTTTCACGGCATCACCTTCGCGCCCTACGACCTCGAGGACGGCGGCGCCGCGCGCTGGGACGAGATCCGCGAGGAGATGGGCGACCGCAGCCTGCGGCATTATCAGCGGTTCGTGAAAAACCTGACGGCTGACAACATCATCCGGCGAACCATCGTCACCCCGCTCGATCACGCGCGCAACCTGCCGACCAGCATGCCCGGTGGGGACGTTCACGGGATCGCGCCTTATTTCTATCAGACCGCGGGCCATCGCCCGACACCGGACCTGTCACAGTTCACGGTGCCGGGCGTGGAGCGGCTGTACCTGGTCGGTCCCTTCATGCATCCGGGCGGCGGCGTGTACGGCGCGGGCCGCGCCACCGCCATCCGCGTGTTCGACGACCTGAACATCGACTTCGAAAAAGTGGTGACCGCACGCTCATGAAGATCTACGGCGCCGACGGCCGGGAGATGATGGCCGTCACCTCCATCGAGCGCAGCGGCTCGGACCTGGTGATCCGGGGCAAACTGTTCGGCGCCATGCCGATCACCGCGAAGTTGAAACCCGCCGAGGCGCGCAAGGCCTTCCGCCTGCTGAACCTGCGCACGATTCTCTTTCTGCTGACGCTGCCGTTCCGGCGGGGATAGCCGGCGCGCCGCTCACTGCGCGCCGCGCGCCGCCTCCCCTTCATCAGTCCCTGGGCGAGCGCGGGCGCGCGGCATTCCATGTCGGTGACGGAACCCCGGCCCGCGCCCGGTCCTGCCGGTGCCGCGGCCTCGAAGCCGAGGCCACCGCACCGGCAGACTCCTGTCAGCGTGCGGCCCCGCCCGCTGTCACGTGAAACTTTCCGAATGCCGGTGGATGCA
>JAKAFQ010000592.1 GCA_021817875.1 Pseudomonadota bacterium | reverse complement strand
GCCACCCGGAGGGTTCAGGCTCACCTCAATCTGCCGATCGGTGCGCATGCCGCCCTGCGCCTGGCCGGTGCCCACCAGTCGCATCATGGCTACAACCTCGACGGCACCGAAGACCAGGACACCAATGCCGGACGGGTGCAGTTTCTTTATGAGCCGACACATGCGCTCTCGCTCCGGCTCGGGGCGGACTACGCGCACCTCGGAGGCAAGGGAGCGGGTGGCAGTTACGTCGGACACTACAGCCCGAACAAATCCGGCGGCTTTACTTTCACGCCGTCCAACCTGCCCACCGACGAGGGTCTGAATACCCCCGCGGCCAATGCCTACCGGTCGACGCTGCTCGGCGCGCCCGGGTTCGGCTTCTTCACGCCGATGAATGCCGCGCCGCGCGACGACTATACGTATTGGGGATTGGATGGCCACCTGCACTATCGCACCGCGCACGGAACCCTGACGGTCATTCCCGCGTACCGCGTCACCCAGGGCGCTTCCACATTCACCGGGCCGGCGTTCAACATGGCACGGGTTCACGAGGCGGATCGTCAGTACAGCCTCGAGGGGCGATTCGTCGGCGAGGCCAGCATTTTCGGTTATGTCGGCGGGCTGTATTACTTCCACGAGACGGTTCAAAGCTCGGACGAATTCAACCAGGAATTCGTGCTGCCGATGCAGCAATACCACCAGCTGACCACATCCTGGGCGGCCTTCGGTCAGTTGACGACGCATCTCACCAGGCGGTTGCGCTTCGTGGTGGGTGGGCGCTATACGCGCGACAAGAAGACATTCGACGGTACGATCGACAACCTGATCACCTACTGCGGCGGCGCCCCGCCGCACAATCTGACGCCGCCGGCTTCGTTCGCGCAGGGCTGCGCATCGCCAGCCGGGCTGCCGCGATACCCGGATGATTATTACCGCCAGAATGCATTGAACTGGCTGATCACGAATGGTTGGATCGCGCCCGGCAGCACGCTGACGAACTCGCCGAGGCAGATTCTTCCTCTGCTCAACGGCGTCGGAACGATCGAAAGCGCGTATTCTGCCGTCCATTCGACCGGCACGTTCAGCAAGCCGACCTGGAAGGTATCGTTTCTCTACAACGTCGCGCCGACGTCACTGCTCTATGCGACCGTGGAGACCGGCTATCGGGCCGGCGGCTTTCAGCTCGCGCAGTCGGTGCCGCGATACGCTCCGGAAACGATCCGCGCCTACACCATCGGATCGAAGAACGAGCTGCTGAACCATCGCTGGCAGCTCAACGCGGATGCCTTCCTCTGGCAGTACCACAACCAGCAGGTGACCTACTTCACCGTCGATCCGACCGGGGTGTTGATCAGTGCGGCGGAGAACGTCGGCCAGATGAGCATCAAGGGGGTCGATCTGAGTGTGATCGGCAGGCTGACGCGCACGACCACGCTGAATGCGAAACTGGATTATCTGCACAGCGTCTACGATAGCTTTCTGCGCTATACCGCCGCGCCCCGCAACAACATCAATTGTCCATATACGCTGACCGGCAAGAAGGTGGCCGGCGCCCCCGAAGAGGCGTTCAACTGCGCCGGCCGGCCGGGATTGTATGCACCCCGGTGGATGGCCAACTTCGGCCTCGAGCAGCAGATGCCCATCGGCGAGGCGTACGATCTGGTCGGCAGTGTCCAGACGGCGTGGCGGGACACGGAGTACGGCGCGTTCGAGTATCTCAATTTCGAGAAGATTCCGGCCTACTTCAATACCGATCTGAGTCTGCGCCTGGTGAATCTCGATCACGGCTGGAGCGTCGGGCTGTATGCGTTGAACGTACAGAACGTGCGTCGTCCGACGGGGCCGCAGCTGGCGCCGACGGGGCAGGCGATCGTGCAGTACACTGCGCCGCTGACCTACGGCCTCCGGGTGAGCGACAGCTTCTGATTGCTGTGGGCCGAGAGTGTTCCGATCATTCCGTATTGACGCACGCAAGTGTCGAAACCGAGGTATGGATCAATGAAGTTCCTGGATCGCGGCCCGCGGGGGCCTGTCGCGAGGGTATTGCTCCTGGGGCTCTCACTGACGGCGGCAGGCGTCGTCATGGCGGGCCCGAGCGTCTATCCGACCGGGGTGACCCGTTACGACCCGGCGAAGGCGTACAACTGCGACGTGCTTTTCAGTCCACCGGATGGAAAGACCTACCTCATCGACATGAACGGCAACGTGCTGCATGTGTGGAACTACGGGGGATTTCCGGCCAGGATGCTCAGTCCGGCTGTGACGGGCGGCATCAAGGGGGAGATCGGCGTGCAGACCTCGCTCGTGCCCGCGGGCAGCCGCGCCGGCGCGATCAGCCTCGTGCCCGGAGAGAGGGGTCAGTTCGCCGACCTGACGTTCGGCTACGTCAGCTGGCAGAACAAGGTGATCTGGAAATGGGGCAACCAGGCGCCGGGCGGCGCGGCGCTGCAGCATCATGACTGGCAGCGGCTGTCGAACGGCGACACGCTGATCCTCGGAAACGTCGTCACGCGGCTGCAGGGATTCGGCGAGCGGATGATGCTCGACCCGGTCATCTACGAGGTGAACGACGCGGGACGAATCGTCTGGAGCTGGAGGGCCTCGCAACACCTGAAGGGCCTGGGGTTCAGCGGCGCGCGGCTGAAGCTCATGGAGCGCGATGCGCCGGCGGATTACCTGCACATGAACGCCATGCACGCCCTCGGCCCGAATCATTGGGAGGCCTCGGGTGACCGGCGCTTTGCCCCGGACAACATCCTGATCAGCTCGCGCAATGCGAATTTCCTCGCCATCATCAGCCGCCGCACCGGGCACATCGTCTGGCGGCTGGGCCCCGCTTTTCCGCCACGCAAAACTGTCGTGTTTTCCGACATCGGGAAAAAGGCGCCTTTCCCGGTAGACGGCTTCAGCGGGCAACACGATGCGCACATGATCCCGCCAGGTCTGCCGGGCGCAGGGGACCTGCTGCTGTTCGACAACGAGGGAGAGGGTGGCTATCCGCCGGCGGATCTGCCGGTGGTGTCCGGATCGCGAGTGCTCGAGATCAATCCGGTCACCCGGGAGGTGGTGTGGCAATACACCGGCACGAAGCGCACGTTCTTCAGTCCATTCATCGGCAGCGCTCAGCGGCTTCCGAACGGGAACACGCTGATCGACGAGGGAATCTGGGGCCGGTTCTTCCAGGTGACGCCGGCCGGAAAGATCGTCTGGGAATACCTGTCGCCGTTTGTCGGCCGGGGGCCCGGTGGTCTGACGGCCATTCCGTGGGTGTATCGGATTCAGGCCGTCCCCTACAGTTGGGTGCCGGCCGGGGTGCGCCAGTC
>JAKAFQ010000591.1 GCA_021817875.1 Pseudomonadota bacterium | reverse complement strand
CGGTGGCTGCCCTCCCAGAAGCAAGCCCCGAGAGGCCGGCGGCGGCCGGATCCGCTGGCGGAGGTCTTTGACGCCGAGGTCGTGCCGATGCTGCAGGCGGCCCCGCAGATCCGAGCCGTGGCGGTGTTCGAGGAACTGCGCCGTCGTCACCCTGAACTGGCCTATGGCGTACGGCGCACCCTCGAGCGGCGCATCCGCGCCTGGCGGGCGCAGCACGGCCCGCAACGGGAGGTCATCTTCCGTCAGGTGCACGAGCCGGGGCGGATGGGACTGTCGGACTTCACCGAGATGGGCGATCTCGGGGTCGAGGTGGCGGGCTGCCCGCTCGATCATCGGCTGTATCACTTTCGCCTCGCCTGCTCGGGCTTCGAGCACGCGCACGTGATCTTGGGCGGTGAGGGCTACGTGGCCCTCGCCGAGGGGCGGCAGAACGCGCATTCGGTTCCGGTGGTTTAGCGGCGAGTCCGCTTTGCGGCAACTTTGCCACGGCGCGGAGTGCGCGCGACAGAAACCCTGCTCTTGGCTTTTGAGATGTCGCGCTCGAGGCGGTCACGTTGTTTGACTGCCGCAGCGAGCTCGGCGCGGATGCGCTTCATTTCCTGGCCCCGTTCCTTGGCGACTTGGCGGGCCTCATCGATGTCGCGCAACCACTGAGCTTCTCGAGCATCGAATCGGGCGATGAGATTTTTGCGCTCGTCGGCGGCCTGGCGAGCGAGCTCCGCCCGCTCGGTCTCGAACTGCTTCTGCAGGTCTCGGATCTCAGCGTCACTCGAGCGGCAGTGCTCCTGTAGGGCCTGGATCTCCCCGGTTCGGCGCACTTCGGTGGCCTCGAGGGTCTCGGCGCGCTGGTTTGCCGCGGCGAGCTGTTCGCGGGCAAGCTCCAGGGCGGTCTCGAGGGAGCTGGCGCGGCCGGCGAGGTTCTGCTCGCGGGCGGTGAGTTCGCGGGTCTGACGCTCCAGCGCCGCGGCTCGTTCGACGATGGCCTGTTCCCGGTCGGCGAGGTCCTTGTGCCATGTCTCCTTCGCGGCCAGCAGTGCCTGGTTCCAGAGGGTCTCAAGAGTGGCGGAGACGCTCGGCGGCAACCCGTGGATGGCCTGCATGGACCCACCGGCGACACGCACGGCGAGCTGTTCCCACCACTGCGTGAGGAAGGTGTTCACGGTGTTGGGGGATCCCCTGGGCGTCCCGTTACCGAGATACAACCGGATGCGCTCGATCGTCGGCCGACTGCCTGCCTTGGTGAGCGCCCAAGCGGCCTCGAACACCGCCTCGCGCGAGATCGGGGCTGAGCGGCGGGCCGCGGGGGATTCGGTGGCCTGCGGGCCGGCAGGGGCGGTGCTCATGACGCGCTTGCTTCCTGTGGGCTACGGGGACCGGCAGGCGCCTGACGGTGACGGCTCAAGGCTTCCCAGACGATGCCGGCGGCCGCGGTGAGGATGAACAAGGCGTCCTGACGGCTGTAGACCTCCGCGGGCTTGCCAGGTTCTTCGTGGTGCGCCGGACACGTGAAGTGATGGACCGCCTGACGCACGAGTTCGGCACGTTGTCCCAGGGTCATCTTCTCGCGCGCCTCTTTTGATTCGGCGAAGACAGCCCGGATAGCCTTTGGTTTGGCGTCGTCGGTGAGGGGGTGCAGGCTTTCCATCGCCAATCGGCACACGCCAATGGCGTCGGAATATCGCCCGGCAATGAGGTGCTGATGGGCAGAGCGCACGTACTGTAGGGCTTTGCGCATCTGCTCAGGGGTATCGAGGGGGAGATCCACGGCGACGATGAGCCGATCGAGGTAGCCGATCTGGCGCAGGATCTCCGCCCAGTCGCTCTCGTTCACGTGAAACCGGGCATCGGTGCGCCCCGAGTGGATGGCGGCGTTGTAGTGGATCTGCAGGGTCAGATTGACGTGGAACTCAAGCGGCTGGCCGGCGCGGCGCCGCTCGAGTGCCTCGATCTGTTCGCCGGTGAGATGCAGCCAGAGCTCGAATGTCTGCGAATGGGGCTGTTCAATGGTGCGCACGGCCAGGCTCATATTCGGTTGCGCGCGCCCGAGAGAGAGCGGAGTCTGTCCCCCGGCGTTGACGGTGATCTCTGCGAGGATCTCGGTGAGATAAGCCGGAGGCTTATCCAGGGTCTCAAGCTGCAGGTTCATCGGGAACTTCAACCACGTGAAGCCGAGTCCGGGGGCGGCGAACGGCCGGCCGGCTGACTGGACGTCGCCGACGGCGATGATGGCGCCGCGGGATCGATCATTGATTGCGATGCTCATCGGCGGGCGTCCCGCAGAGTTTCACTTTTGCGTCCAAAACGGCGGTTTTCGTCGCCGGATCGAGCCGCCCTATTCTGCCTTTGATAAGTGAACATTATCGTCCTCGATAGGTGTAATATGTAGTATAATCCCACTATGAGTGGTCCCACACAACGGCCCGGCCGCCGCCCCGGTTCTCCGAAAGTGGCCACACCGTCCTCGTCGGTGCCGCCGCGCGTGCACGCCACCGTCCCGGCGCTCGACCCCTCGATACTCTCGGCCGAGACCGAATCGGCCGTGCGCGCCTTCTGGCGCCAGGGCGAGTCGGCTAACACGCGTCGCTCGTACCAGAGCGCGCTCAAGTACTGGGCGGCCTGGTACCGGCTGCGCTACTGGCGGGTGTTCACGCTCCCGATCGCCCCGGCCGTGGTGATCCAGTTCGTGGTCGATCACTGCGAGCGCGTCGCAGAGCGCAGCGCCCATAGCGCCCGGCCCGCCGAACTCATCCACGACCTGCCGCCGGCGATCGATGCGGCTCTTATTGCCGGGGCATACAAGCACAGGCGCGGGCCGCTCTCGCTCGCCACGGTCCTGCACCGCCTCTCGGTGCTCTCGAAAGCCCATGCGCTGAAGAAGGCGAAGAACCCACTGGAGGATCCGTCGGTGCGCGAGTTTCTGCGGCGGGTCCGCCGCGGCTACGCTCTGCGGCAAGTGTCCCAGCGCCAGATGACCGCCCTTCCGCGCTCCCAGCTCGAGCGGCTGCTCGAGACCTGCAAGGGCGACCTGCGCGGCGTGCGCGATCGAGCAATTCTCACCTTCGCGTGGGCCTCCGGCGGCCGGCGACGATCCGAGGTCGCCAATGCTCGCATGGAGCACCTTGAGCGGGTCGGCGAGAGAGGCTATATCTACCGGCTGGCGCATTCGAAGACCGACCAGAGCGGCCGTGGTGCCGCCTCAGAGCCTGGGAAGCCACTTATGGGGGTCGCGGCCGCGGCGCTCACCGCATGGCTCGAGGCCTCCGGCGTGCGCAAAGGGGCAATCTTCCGGCAAGTTGTGCGCGGGAAGGCCAGATC
>JAKAFQ010000590.1 GCA_021817875.1 Pseudomonadota bacterium | reverse complement strand
GCACCCGCTGGATCACCAGGTTGAACGACTCCTCTGCTTCGATGCCGTCATAGTCGACCGAGGCGCGCAGATACTCGCGCGAACCAGGGTGAACGCCCTGGAGCCGCAGCACCCCCGCCCCGGCGGGTAGATCGATCGTCGGGGCGCGGGCGCCGTTGGCCACCCGGACGATGAGCGCGCATCTGCCGCCGGCGGCGAAGAACTGCTCCACGGCATAAGAAAGGGTGGAAGGCTGCCACAGGCCGCCGAACAGGCGCTGAAAGTCCGCGAAGCTGCCGACCGGAACGGGCCGGTTGACCGGCCCTTTGAGCGTACGGCCGACGAAAGCGGTGACCGGCCGGCGATGCTCGATCACAGGCTCGGTCCACTCTGCCGATCGCGTCAGCCCCGGCGTACCGCCTTCGACCACTAGGAGACCCATCCCGCCTGCGACCGTGCCGGGGCCCCGGCCAGTCCGATGGGCCCTCGACCACTCACCAACCGATTCTAGCTGCGACTGTGGCGGGACTTCGGCGGGTCCCGCAGGCTTGCGACCACCGAAGGCTCCCTGGCGCGTTCTTCTCGGTTTGCAGGCCGGACTCTACCACCGGACGACCCCTGCTGCCGCAAGTGTCGTGGCGCTTTCGGTAGAGCCTCGGGGGGGCGTCTGCCTGCGGGTGGGCTCACGGCGTGAGCCGGGACAAAGAAAACCCCGATCCGGGGGGGACCGGGGTGAAGGCGGACGCCGATCGAGGGGTGGCGTCCGCCGGGGGGGACTCAGTGAAGGCGCGCCCACTGCAGGATCCGGATGTCCTCCGAGTCCAGCGCAAAATTCGAGGCCAGCAGCGAGCGCAGCTCGCGCATCTCGCGTCTGCTGTTGAGAGGCCGGTGCAGCTCCACGACACCACTCCATTCGTGCGCCGGCCGCGCGCCGGATGCCTTGGCGCCGCCCGTCAGGAAATGCGTGTAGTACTTCGTAGCCATGTGAACAAGGCTACTGCCGGCAAGCTGAACCTTCCGTGAAACCGCGCTCAGATCGGTCGCAATTTCGCGTCACCCGGGGCTCGCCGTAGAATCCGGACGATGACCCGCTACCGACCGCCGCCGCCGCCCTCCTCGAAGTACATCACACCGGAAGGCGCCAAGCGCCTGCGCGCGGAGCTCGATGAGCTGTGGCGCATCGAGCGTCCCAAGGTCACCCAGGCCGTCGCGGAGGCGGCCGCGCAGGGCGACCGATCGGAAAATGCGGAATACACCTACGGCAAACGCCGCTTGCGCGAGATCGACCGGCGCGTGCGCTACCTGCGCAGACGTCTGGCGGAGATGACGGTGGTCGATCAGCCGCCCGCGGACCCCCGTCGGGTGTACTTCGGCGCCTGGGTGACCGTCGAGGCGCAAGACGGCGAGGAGCACCGCTATCGCATCGTTGGACCGGACGAGACCGGCCGAGAGCCCCGCTATATCAGCCTGGACTCGCCGCTCGCGCGGGCGCTCATCGGACGGCGCCTCGACGACGAGGTGACGGCCGAGCTGCCCGGTGGGCGCCAGCGCTTCGTCATCGTCACCATCGACTACGAGCCTGCCTGAGTCAGCGGTCCGAGCAGCGCCCGCCGCGCCATTGGCACCGGACGCCCCGCGGCGTTACCACGCCACCCGCACGTTCTTGAACTGCCACGGGTCGGTCGTGTCGAGGTCCTCGGGAAACAGCCGCCCGCGCTCGTGAAGCGGCGTCCAGTCCGTATAGTGTCCGGCCACCGTGCCCAGATAGGGCTGGCAGATCTCGAGGTTGCGCCGGAAGTCCATCTCTTCGGGCTCGACCAAGCCCCGGTTGGGGTTCTCCATCGCCCAGACCATACCCGACAGCACCGCCGCGGTGACCTGCAGGCTGGTGGCGTTGTTGTATGGCGCGAGCGCGCGCGCCTCGGCGATCGACAGCTGCGAGCCATACCAGTAGGCATTTTTCCTGTGGCCGGCCAACAGCACGCCGAGCTCGTCGATGCCGCCGGTGATCTCGTCCATCTGGATGCGCTGCCGCTCCTGCTGCACGTAGTTGCGTCCGGCGAGCTCGTGCACCGACATCACGGCCGCATCGCACGGATGGTACGCGTAGTGCACCGTCGGCCGATACACCGCCTGCGATCCTTCCCGCACCGTGAGATAGTCGGCGAGGGAAATGGACTCGCCGTGAGTGATGCAGAAGCCGTGAAAATGGCCGGCGAGCGGCGTCCAGGTGCGCACGCGGGTGCCGGCGCCGGGCTGCAGCAGGTAGATGGCGGCCAGGCAGCCGGATTCGTGACGTTTGCCGTCGCGGGGAAAATTGCGCTCGTGCGTGCCCCAGCCCATCTCGCTCGGCTGCGAGCCTTCACTCACGAATCCATCGATCGACCAGGTGTTGACGAACTCACCGGGCTGCTTGGGGATGCCGGACACCTGCGTGTCGCGTTCGGCAATGTGGATCACCTTCACGCCCAGTCGGCGCGCCAGATCGCCCCAATCGGCGCGCGAGGCGGGATTGCCGGCATCGACGCCGGTGTCGCCCGCGATGGCGAGCAGCGCCTGCTTGACGAAATGTGAAACCAACCCGGGGTTTGCCCCATGGGTCAGCACCGCGGTGGGAGCCCGCTCATTGCCCTGGCGCAGCGTCAGCGCCTCCTCGCGCAGCGCGTAGTTGGTGCGACGGCCCGCGGCGACCGTCGGATCGGTGTATCCGCCGGGCCAGGGCTCGATGCAGGTGTCGAGATACATCGCGCCGCGCTCCCAGCACAGCTTGATCAGGGCGAGGCTGGAGACCTCCACCGAGACGTTGACGAGGAAATCACCCCGGCCGAGCAGGGGCGCGAGCACGCGCCGGTAATTCTCGCGGCTGAGCCGCTCCTGGATGAAGCCGATGCCGTAGCGCTCGGCCTCGGATCTGCCCTTGTCCTCCGCGGTCACGATGGTGATGCGCCCGGGAGGCAGGCCGATGTGGCGCAAAATCAGCGGCAGCACGCCCTGCCCGATGCTGCCGAAGCCGACGAGAACGATGCGGCCGGGGAATTCAACGTGAATCTTGTGCTCGCTCATGATTTCGATAGCGTATCAATCTCGCACGGATCGTGCAGCCCTTCCCCGCCACGACGCGTGGGCCGGCGCGCGCTCGGCGGCGCGAAGGAC
Source organism: Pseudomonadota bacterium (assembly GCA_021817875.1). Next base: position 185 of record JAKAFQ010000590.1, on the reverse strand, counting down.
TGTCTGACGGCACGAGGCGCTGGCGGCGCGCCACGGCGCTTTGAGCGCTGGACTGCGCGCAGCCCGTTGGTCCCGAAGCGGCGGGCGCGCCGTCTCAGCGGCGCCAGTGCGGCGGATACGTGCGCTCGTAGCCCGGCAGCGCCTCGATGCGCGCCAGCCAGCGCCCGAGCGCCGGATAGTTCACC
>JAKAFQ010000589.1 GCA_021817875.1 Pseudomonadota bacterium | reverse complement strand
CGGCGTCGAAGGCCCGCGCGTTGCGCGACAGCGCGCTCTCGCGTCCCGCGCCGCCGTCGATGAAATCGAAGGCGAAACGCGGCAGGCGCGCCCGGGCCCGCTCGCGCATCGCGCCGATCGAATGCAACGCCCTCATGCGCCGACCGGTGCCGCCGGGGCCGGCGCCGCCGCGCGGTGCTCCAGGGCGTGCACCAGGCGGGTCAGGGTCGCATTGACCGGCGCGGGCAGTCCGAGACGCTGCGCCTCGCGCACGACCGCGCCGTTGATGCTGTCGATCTCGGTGGCGCGACCGGCGCGCAGGTCCTGCAGCATCGAGGGCAGATGGCTGCGATGGTGGGCGTAGGCGAAATCGAGCGCGTGCTCGATGCGCGCGCGCTCGACAGCGAATCCGGCGAGGCGCCCCACGGCGACGATCTCAGCGACGATATCCCCGGCGAGCGCCCGCAGCTCCGGTCTGTCGGCCATTTCCCCGACACCAAAGCCGGTGATCGCCGCCACGGCGTTCATCGCCGCGTTGAAGGCGACTTTCTCCCAGATCGCGGTCGTCACGGCCGGATCGGCCGTGCACTGCAGGCCGGCCTCGCTCAGGGTGCGCGCGATCTGCTGCAACCGCTCCCCGGGCCGGCCGTCGTAGCTCCACAGGCGCACTTCCCCGGCACCGTGTGAGGCCACCCGGCCGGGACCCTGGACATCCGCCGGCCAGTTCGTCATGCCGATCAGAATCCGCTCGGCCGGGACGTGGCGCGCCAGGCGCTCGCCATTGCCCAGGCCGTTCTGCAGCGTCAGCGCCCAGGTCCCCGGCCCGAGCAGATGCCGCACGGAGGCGAGCGCCGCCTCGCTGTGCGGTCCCTTGGTGAACAGGATCAGCAGATCGGGAATGGTGCGGATCGCCTCCGCCCGTCCGGCCCGCAGCCGCACCCGATGCTCGACGCCATCGAGGCACAGGTGCAGGCCGCCGGCATTGATCGCCGCGATCTGGCTGTCCGCGACATCCACCAGTTCCACGGTGTTTCCCGCCAGGGCGAGCCGCCCGCCGAACAGGCTGCCCATGGCGCCGGCGCCCACGATGGTGACTCTCACTGTCGTTCCGTCCGGGGAGTCGGCCGGTTCCCTAGCGGTGCTTGCGCACGGCGGGGGCGGCCGGTGGATGGAACGGCGGCGGATTGTCGCCGCGCGTGGAGTATTTCTGCGTCTGCTGCAAGGTCCACGGCTGGCCCGTGACGGGGTTGGGATAGTCGAAGGGCGGCACGTAGTGGCCGGGGAAGACGTCATATCGGACGGAAGGCGGCAGATCCGGCGGATAGGCCTTGCTCGGCCCGTTGTTCGGCAGCGCCACCCGGGCCGGACCGGCCGAGTAGGGAGTATAGAACGTCGCGTAGAAATGCATGTCGCGGATCTTCCACACCCCGCCGCGCTTGATGTAACGGTTCTCGTAGGTGCCTTCGCCCCAGATCGCGAACCGGTGGTAGCGCGCGATCTCCATGAAGGCCCGCCAGCGGCCGCGGGCCGTGCGGCCATCCGGGTTCACGTGCACGACGCCCTGCAGGATCATGTGATTGAACAACATCCCGGGCCGCAACCCGATCCTGCCGTTGCCGAGCGCTCCCTGAAAGAAACGTCGGGCGCCCTTCCGGCCGAGATAAACCCCCCGGCCGGCAATCTCGATCCGACAGTGGCGGCTGAACAGATCGACGACCTGATTCCAGAGCTGTTTGTCGACGTAGTATCCGTAGGCGCGCGTGAGGTTCTTGATCGCGTCCTGGTCCTGAAGCAACACCACCTGGTGCTCGAGCACATCGAGCCGCGCCTCGAGCCGGGCCGTCGCGGCCTCATCCGGGCGCGCCGCGGCGCGCGCGTGCGCGGCCGCACCCAATCCGATCAGCGCGCTGACTCCCATGACCCCCAGACGCCCGGCAACCGATGTTCGATGCATTGCTGACTCCCGCCGTGCAACCCAGCCGCCCGCGGACCTCCGCGACCGCCGGCCGCTGCGAAACACGTGTTTAATTGGTTTGATATGCTACTATCTGCCGTGGGGTCCCGCAATACCCGAATGAGAGCGGGTTCAGACAGGAGGAGTGCGATGCGCCATCTGCCGATCGTAGCCGGACTGATGACCGCGATGCTCGCGGCCACCGCTCCCGCCCATGCCCTCGAGCACGTCACGCCGAAGGAAAAAGCCTATTTCCTGAATCTCGAAGTCAGGCTGTGGAAGGCCTGGAACGCGCGGCTGCGGCCCGCGGATGCGGCGCGGTTCTATTCGAAGAACCCGCGCGACCTGTTTTTCGACCTCGCGCCGCTGGAGTTCAAAGGTTGGGCACAATACCAGCGCGTGGCGAGCCGGGCGCTCGCCGGCGGCGGTCACGCCGTCACCCACATTCACCCTGACTTCACCGTGATCAAAAACGGCGACCTGGTGGTCACGGCGTTCACCTTCGATGTGGAGTTCTACGGCCCCAGGAGCGGGCCGCACGGCCTGACCGGCCGGGAGACCGATGTCTGGACGCGGCGCCAGGGGCGCTGGGTCATCATCCACCAGCACATGTCGGTGCCGATGAGGATGCCGCGGACCGGGGCGCTCGCGGCACACGCCGCGGGCGCGGCGGATCACTCCGCGGCGCACTGCGGCACGCGCCCCGAGTGCCGCAACATCCGCACGGTCGAGGCCTTCTATCAGGCGGCCATCAATCACAAGGACTTCGCCCGGGCGAGCCGTTATCTCGGCCCCACCTACATCCAGCACGACCCCAACGCGCCCGATGGCCCGGCGGGTCTGAAGGCCTTCCTGGCGCATCTGCGCGCGGTGCTGCCGCGCTATCACAGCCGGATCGTGCGGGCGTTCGCCACCGGCCACTACGTCATCCTGCAGGTGCACAACTGGCCGACGCCCGGCGGCGACGGGGTGGCGATCGTCGACATCTTCCGGCTCGCGCACGGCAGGATCGTCGAGCACTGGGACGTTCACCAGAAAGTGCCGGCGCACACCGCGAACGGCCATTCCATGTTCTGAGCACACCCGGAGACGCCCGATGAAAGACCGCCGTGACACCGTCGCGCGCTGCGGCGTGGGCATCAGCCACGCGGACGGCCGTGCCGGATCGATGGACCGAGGTCACCCCGGGCGCGGCCGCCGCACCCGCGACGTACTCGGCGCCGCCGCGACCGGCCTGCTGCTCGCGACCGGCCTGATGAGCGGGGGCCGCGCCGCAGCGGCGATGCGCCCGCGGCCGCGGCAATGGATCGCCACGTGGGCGGCGAGTCCGCAGGCCTACCGGCCCGGGCCCGAGGGTCCCGAGCCGCAGGTCGCCGGCCGTACCATCCGTGAGCGGCTGCGC
>JAKAFQ010000588.1 GCA_021817875.1 Pseudomonadota bacterium | reverse complement strand
AGCCAGGCGACGATCTATGCGATACGCGAAAGATGGCACCTGTGGGGCACCCCTCCGAGCCTCTGGCTCGCCGTGTCGTCCGTCGCCGACATCGCGATCGCGTCGACCCTGGCCGTCGGCGGCTTCGCCATGGCCCCCTTGCCGCCATCGGTGGTGGCGGGGACGCTTGCGGCGGCGGCGGCCTTCGCATTCCTCCTGGATCTGGTGAAGGTTCCGATCTTCGCCCGCCTCGGCATCGCCGATCGCCCGCGCCCCCCGTTTTGATTTATCCAATTGCCATGCTTGAATGCAAGCGCATCCTCGCCGGAATATTCTTTCTGAATATCCATTGACCTTTGTCAATGGGACGGTCTCTTGCCAGCACGGATAATGATCACGCGACCGAGTCAGTGCAGAGACTGTGCTCGACGTGGAAATTGAACGGGGTTTTCTGGGCCTCGCTGCGCAGAAGGCCGGCTCTGATGATCGAATGGGAGAACGATAAATGCGCTACGGACTGATTGTGCTGTGGATGCTGGTCTGCTCGACGACCACGGCCCTTGCCCAGGTGAGCATAGGCATCGGACTACCTGGGGTGAGCATCGGGATAAACCTGCCGCTGTACCCGGAACTCGTCTTGGTCCCGGGCTACCCGGTCTACTACGCGCCGCGACTGCATTCGAACTTCTTCTTCTACGACGGCATGTACTGGGTATACCAGGGGGACAACTGGTACGCGAGCACCTGGTACAACGGTCCCTGGACTCTGGTGGGGCCGGAGTATGTGCCGCTGTTCGTTCTGCGCATCCCGGTCCGCTACTACCGGGATCCGCCTGCGTACTTTCGCGGCTGGCGTGCCGATGAGCCGCCGCGCTGGGGCGAACACTGGGGCAGGGAATGGGAGCAGCATCGCCGCGGATGGAACAATTGGAACCGAAGTGCCGCGCCGCCGCCCGCCCCGCTGCCCGTCTATCAGCGACAGTATTCGGGAAATCGCTATCCCCGTGTCGAGCAGCAGCAGACGCTGCGCCGGCAGAATTACCGTTACCAACCGCGCGACGCCTTAGTGCGGCCGCGCTATCAGACGCCGGCCGAACCCATGCCCTCCCAACCGGTGCCTCGGGGTGCCCCCTATGAACAGAGAGGCCCGGCAATCCAAGATCGGAGACAGCAAGCCCCGCAGGGAGCGGTCCAGCGCGAACAGCCTGGCTCAAGCCAGGGGAAGACGTCTAAGGGGAAGGCGGCAGCGCGAGAGCGAGAGCAGGAAAAAGACCGCGCGCGCGGCGACGAACAAGGTCAGGGGCGCAATCGGTGACTCAGCGCAAGCCCTGCTCGACCGCCCAGACCGCCGCCTCGACGCGCGAGCGGAAGTTGAGCTTCTTCAGCAGGTTCTTGACGTGCACCTTCACCGTGCCCTCGGTAATGTTGAGTTCCCGGGCGATCAGCTTGTTGCTCATGCCGCCGGCTAGGCAGGCGAGGATGGCGCGCTCGCGCTCGGTGAGGCCAGACAGGCTGCGCCCGGCGGCGACCGTCTCCTCCCTCAGGGCCTGGGCCAGCAGGCCGTTCAGACTGTCGCTGATGACCATGCGGCCGAATAGCGCGTCCTTGATCCGGGCCAGGAGCTCCTCGGGTTCCATGTCCTTCAACAGGTAGCCGTCGGCGCCGCTGCGGATCGCGGCGATCAGGTCGTCGGCGTTGTCCGACACCGTCAGCATCACCACCCGCGCTTCCAGCCCTGCCCCGCGCAGCGCGAGCAGCGTGTCGATGCCGCCCATGCCCTTCATGTTGAGGTCGAGCAGGATCAGGTCGGGGTTCATGCGCCGGGCGAGTTCCACACCTTCCTCGCCCGAGGAAGCCTCGCCGACCAGCTTGAGCTGGTCGTCCATGGCGATCAGCTGGGAGACGCCCTTGCGAAACAACGGGTGGTCGTCGATGACGATCACGGTATTGCCGCCGGCGTTCATGCCGATCTGCCTTCGGCCATGGCCGTGGGGCTGCCGAAGGGCGTGGCCGGATAGAATTCGAGCTCGACGCGTGTGCCGCCGCTCTCGCGGCGTCTGACGACGAGTTCGCCGTTCAGGCTGTGGGCCCTGTCGCGCATGATGTTCAGGCCGAAGTGGTGCAGCGGCGATTGCACTTCGGCGATTCCGACGCCGTCGTCATCCACGCGCACGCGCACGCGATTGTTCTCCAGGCGCTCCAGGCTGACCTCCGCCCGGCCGGCGTGGGCGTGATGCAGGACGTTGGCCAGTGCTTCTCGGATCACCTGCAGCACGTGGATTTCCTCGTTCGACGCCAGCTCGACGCCGAGCAGGCGGTTGTCCAGGTCGATGGCGAAACTGCCGTGACGCGCGAATTCATGCACCGTTTCCTCCAGCGCGGCATTGAGCCCGCGTCCGTCGACGCGCAGGCGGAAGGTGGTGAGCAATTCGCGCAACTGACGGTAGGCATTGTTGAGTCCGTTCTTCAGCTCGCCGACGACATCCCCGGTCTGCGCCGCCGGCGCATGCTTGGCGAGCAGCGCTTGCAGACGCGTCACCTGGATCTTGAGGTAGGTGAGCGACTGGGCCAGCGAGTCGTGCAATTCGCGCGCGATCACCGAGCGCTCTTCGAACAGCGCCAGCCGGTGCCGCTCCTCGTTGCGCTGGGCCATGGCCAGCGCCGCGCCGATATGCCGCCCGACGGCTTCGAGCAATTGTAGCTGCCAGGGCGCCAATTCCCTGCCCGGTTGCAGCTGCAGGGGCATCACGCCGTAGCTGCGGCCGCCGTCGGTGAGCGGAACCGTGACGGTGCGCTCGCCATCCGCCGTCTCGGTCGCCCGGATGGTCAAGCTGCCGTCGCCGATGCACTGTTCGCAACTGCCGGGGCAGATCATGAGCCGTCCGCTCTCCTGACCGAGGTCGGTGGCCAGCGGCAGGCCCTGGCGCAGCCCCGGGTCGTAGGCGCAGATGGCGCCCGCCGACACGTCCAGCACCCGCTCCACCTCGCGCAACACCTGCATCAGCGCACCCTGAGTGGGCCGCCGCTCGGAGAGCGTGCGGGTGGTGCCGTAGAGCAGTTCCAGCGAGCGGTTGCTGCGCGCCAGCTCCTCGGTCTTTTCCGTCACCCGCACCTCCAGGTTGGCGTACATCTGCGACAGATCCTGCACCATGGTGTTGAAGGCAGCGCCCAGCTGCCCCAGCTCGTCGGGCTGGGTGTGCCGGGCCCTGACCTGGAAATCGCCCTTGCGCACGGCGCGGGCGCAGGCGAGCAGGTCGTTGAGCGGGACGATGATCTGCGTGTGCATCAGATACATCGTCAGCAGCACGACGATGACGATCACGAACAGCGACACCCCCTGGACCAGTCTCAGCCACT
>JAKAFQ010000587.1 GCA_021817875.1 Pseudomonadota bacterium | reverse complement strand
GAACCGAAAGCGTCCCACCGGGTACTGCCTGGATAGCAGGTGGCCATCCTGATAGATGGACGCGCAGTTTACCGACGGAGGTATCTGCGCGATGGGTACGAAGACGAGATCGATGGGAAGGCCGAGCGGTGTACTTGGCGGCACATCTGGACGGCGGCAACGTAATCGGACGGCCAAGGAGCGGCGGCGACTGCTTGAGCTGTACGGCCGCGGTGGTCTGAGCCAGCGGCGGTTCTGCGAGCGCCATGATCTGGCGCTGTCCACGTTGACGTATTGGTTGCGGCAGGCGCGGCGCGGCGCAACGGGCACGAGGGAGCCGGCGATCGTGGAGCTGCCCCGTGAGCTGGCCGGGGAGCTGTCTGCGGGAGCGGGTCTGAGCGACCGAGGGGGCAAGGTGAGTATTCGCTTGCCGAGCGGGCTCGAGGTGCGCGCCGGCTCGGGCGCGGACGTGCGTTGGATGGGGGCGTTGCTCAAGGAGCTGCACGCATGTTTTGGCTGAACGAGCAGACGCGGGTGTTCCTGCGCACCGGGGTGACGGATGGGCGTCTCGGGATTGATGCGCTGCGCGGCCTGGTGGGCAAGGCAATGCGCCAAGACGTGCTGACCGGGGTGCTGTTTGTGTTCTGCAATGGGCGGCGCAACCGCATCCGCTGCCTGCTGTGGGATGGGAGCGGGTTTTGGCTGGCGACCAAGCGGGTGGTACGGGCGACGTTTGCCTGGCCGCGCGACGAGGCGCAGGTGCGGCAGATGAGTCTGGCGCAGCTGCGGTTGCTAGTGGATGGGTTCGAGCTCACCAGCCGTCGCGGATGGCGGCGCTACGAGGATCGCCTTGCCGGCGGCAGGACGCACCCGGAGGTGATCGCGACGCGGGACCTGCAGCCTCGCTGAGTCATTTCACTCTCAATATAACAACACATCGGGAGCGCGAAGTTATATACTTCGCGCTCCCATGCACACCGCCACGGCGACACCGCAGGATCTTCAGCCCGACGCGCTTTTCGCGCGGGTGCGGGAACTGGAGTCGCTCCTGAAGAACTCCGAGGCGCGCTGTGCAAAGCTGCAATACAAGCTCGAGGATCTGCTGCGGCGGATGTGGGGGCCGAAGAGCGAGAAGCTCAACCCTGCGCAACGGTTGCTGTTCGGACTGATGGAGCAGCCGGCGATGCTGCCGACGACGACGCGATCGGCGGACGGCGCCGGTGGCAGCCGACGCAAGCACCGCAGCGGACGGCGCACGCCACCGCAGAACCTTCCGGTGCGCCGGGAAGTGATCGATCTGCCCGAGGAGCAGAAGGCAGGCTTGGTGAAGATCCGCGAGGAGATCACCGAGCAGATCGAGTACACCCCGAGCCAGTTTTATCGCCGGCAGATCGTGCGGCCGGTATACGCCAGCCGCGAGCGCGCACACGCCCCGGTCGTGGCGGCGCTGCCGCCGCAGGTGATCCCGCAGGCCGGCGTCGGCCCCGGCTTCATCACCCATGTGCTCATCTCCAAGTACGTGGACCATGTTCCCCTGTATCGCCAAGAGCGCATGGATGCACGGGGCGGGATCTGGATCGGGCGGCAGGCGCGCTGCCGGTACGTGGAAGGCGCCGCGCACCTTCTGATCACGATCCATCAGCTGCTGAAGCGCAAGATCCTCGACTCTCGCTACGTGCAGGTTGATGAGACCTTCACGAAGCTCCTCGACCCTGACCGCCGAGGTCGGTCACGCGATGCCTACTTGTGGGGCTACCACGCCCCCGACGTGCCGGCGATCGTGCTGGAGTTCTCACCCTCCAGAAGCGGCGCGATCCTGCACGAGTTCTTCCCGCCCGACTGGCGCGGGGACGTTCAGAGCGACGGGGCGAAGATGTATCCGGGGGTGTTCAAGCATCGCTCGAACATCCGTCGCTTCGAATGTGTTGGCCATCTGCGCCGCTACGTCCTCGAGGCGATCAAGGCCGACGAGATGCAGGCGTTGCCGCTGCTGCGGGACATCGACAAGCTGTACGCGATCGAGCGGCAGGTCACCAGGCTGGGGTTGACGCCGGATCGACGGGGCATGTTCCGTCACGCCAAGGCGAAGCCGGTGTTGAGGCGTCTGCAACGGCGCTTCCGTGCCCTGGAGCAGGAGGCGCCGTTGTTCGGGAAGCTGCGCGAGGCAGTCACCTACGCCACAAATCGTTGGCCGAATCTCGCCCGCTATGCCAAGGTCGACTGTGGCCACATCTGCATCGACCAGAACCCGATCGAGCGCTGCTTCCGCCCAACAAAGGTGGGTTTGAGGAACTATCTGTTCATCGGGCACCCGAGTGCCGGCTGGCGTTCGGCGGTGATCTACAGCGTTGTCGGCACTTGTCGGTTGATCGGCGTCAACTCGGAAGCCTACATCCGCTGGGTGCTGCCCAAACTCGCCGCGGCCACCAACAGGACTACCGACGGTCTTCTGCCGCACGACTTCGCGCGCCTGTACGGCGAGTCCGTCATGGAGCGCTGACCGTCACTTTGGTCTTGATCGAGCGGGCGATGAAACAGTCGCGTGACGCCAGATCGTGAAAGTGCTCGACCACCTTCGCATCGACTTCGTGATCGGGATGGAAGGTGATGTGCGGCTTGAGGGTCACCTCGCTCACCCAGCTGCGCCGGTCCGGCAGGATGCTCAGCACGCCTTCCGCGGCATCGAGGTACCTCTCCACCTCGACACCGTGGCTGAAGGCCGCGTGCAGCCACGCCAGCATGTGCGCGCTCGCGACCGTCGCCACGAAGGACTTCAGCGGGTCCAGCCGCACCGAATCCCGGTACGCCATCGGCGCCAGCGCGTCCGTGACCTTCAGGTTCAGCTTTCCCGCAAAATGCCACACGTGCTCGCGCGAATACTTACCGAGCACCCCGGACCACTTCCCCCGGGACCAGTCGACGGTCACCAGATGGATGCGTTCGTCGCCCGCTACGGGGGCGTCCGCCTTATCACTGCTCATCCGCCGAGTCTAGACCAGTACCCGCTGGGACGCTTTCGGTGCGAGAGTGACGTCGCGGCCGTCTCCGCCGACCACCAGCCCCATGACCACCGTGGCAATCGGCGCGGAAATCGACAGTGCCGCGGCAGCATCGTAACCGGCGGTCGCCAGCGCCAGAGTGATCAGAATTTCGACCGCGGGACTGTCCACGGTGCGCAGCAGCGAGACCGCCGCGAACCCCACGAGCGCGCCGAACGCCAATCCGCCGAGCAGCTGGCGCGCAAACAGCACCGCGACGTGCGTGACGCTGGGCGGATGCGAGCCACTGAGCCCGAGCAGCACGACGAACAGCACGACGCCCGTGCCATCGTTGAACAGGGCCTCGCCGGCGAACTGG
>JAKAFQ010000037.1 GCA_021817875.1 Pseudomonadota bacterium | reverse complement strand
CGAGTGCAAAGACACGCCCGGGCACACGATGGCGCACATCTGCCTGCTGGCGCACGCACAGCCGCCGGCGCTGTTCTGCGGCGATACTCTGTTCGCTGCCGGCGCGGGTAATTGCCACAACGGCGGCCACCCCGAGCAGCTGTACCAGACCTTCTCCACGCGGCTCGCGAGGCTGCCCGATGAGACCCGCGTCTTCCCGGGGCACGAGTACCTGGTGCGCAACCTGCAGTTCACACTGGACCGCGAGCCCGATAACGCCGCAGCCCGCGCTCTGCTCGATTCGCTGCGCCAGGACGATCCGGACGCCGCCCCGGTCACCACGCTCGGCGAAGAGAAACGCATCAACACCTTCTTCCGCCTGTCGAGTCCCACGCTGATCGCGCGCCTGCGGCAGGCGTTGCCCGAGCTCGGAGCGCAGCCGGATGCGCGCGCGGTTTTCCTCGGCTTGCGCGAGCTCAGGAACCGCTGGTAAGTCGGAGTACAATACGCGGTTCATGACCCCCGATCCCATCCTCGAGCCCCTCAATGAGGCCCAGCGGGCCGCGGTCACCGCGCCGCTCGCTCCCGTGCTGGTGCTGGCCGGCGCCGGCAGCGGCAAGACCCGGGTGCTCACGCACCGCATCGCCTGGCTGATCGAGGCCGAAGGCGCCTCGCCCCATTCCGTCCTGGCGGTGACCTTCACGAACAAAGCCGCTGGCGAGATGCGCGCCCGGGTCGAGAATCTGCTCGGTACGCCGCCCGGACAGCTCTGGATCGGCACCTTCCACGGCATCGCGCACCGGCTCCTGAGGCGCCACTGGCGCGAAGCCGGCCTCTCCGAGGGGTTCCAGATCCTCGACTCCGAAGATCAGCAACGTCTCATCAAGAAACTGCTCAAGGCGCAGCAGCTCGATGAATCGCGCTGGGTGCCCAGAGAGGTGCAGTGGTTCATCAACTCCAACAAGGACGAGGGCCGGCGGCCGAAGGACCTCAAGGCCGGCAACGATCCGGCGCGGGCGCAGATGATCCGGCTGTACGGCCTGTACGAAGAGACCTGCGCGCGCAACGGCGTGCTCGACTTCGCCGAGCTGCTGCTGCGGGCATTCGAACTTTGGCGCGACCAGCCGGCGCTGCTGCAGCATTATCGCCAGCGGTTTCGACACGTGCTGGTCGACGAGTTCCAGGACACCAACTCCATCCAGTACGCGTGGCTGCGGCTGATCGCCGGCGGCGACGGCCATCCATACGTGGTCGGCGACGATGACCAGTCGGTCTATCGGTGGCGGGGCGCACGCGTGGAGAACCTGCTGCAGTTCCAGCGCGATTTCGCCGGAGCGAAGCTGTACCGCCTGGAGCAGAACTACCGCTCCACCGGGACCATCCTTGCCGCCGCCAATGGTCTCATCGCCAACAACTCCGGCCGCCTGGGCAAGACGCTGTGGACGAGCGGCGAGCGCGGCGAGCCGGTGCGCCTCTACGCCGCGTTCAACGAGCGTGACGAGGCGGAGTTCGTCACGCAGCGCATCCGCGATCACGTGGCCCATGGGGGGGCGCGGCGCGACATCGCGGTCCTGTACCGCTCCAACGCGCAGTCACGGGTGTTCGAAGAAACCCTGCTCGCCGCCCGCATTCCCTATCGCGTCTACGGCGGCCTGAGATTCTTCGAGCGCGCGGAAATCAAGGATGCGCTGGCGTATCTGCGGCTGCTGGTCAATCGCCGCGACGACGCCTCGTTCGAGCGGGTCGTGAACCTGCCGCCGCGCGGCATCGGCGCCAAGAGCCTGGATACGATGCGCGATGCTGCGCGATCGGCGGGCAGCTCACTGTGGGAGGCGGCCGCCGGCGGCCTCGGGGCGGCGCTCGGACCGAAAGCCTCCGCGGCCCTGCAGGGGTTCATCGGGCTGATCGAGGCGCTGGCAGCCGAATCCGCCGGACTGGCGTTGCACGAGCAGGTCGACCACATGCTCGCCACGGTCGGCCTGATCGAGTTCCACCGACGCGAGAAGGCCGATCGCGGCGAGGCTCGCGTTGAGAATCTCGAAGAGCTGGTGAGCGCCGCCCGCGGCTTCAGCCCACAAGGCACCGATGCCGATCTGGCGCCGCTCGAGGCATTCCTCGCGCACGCGGCACTCGAGTCCGGCGAAGGCCAGGCGGATGCCTGGGAGGACTGCGTGCAGATGATGACGCTGCACAGCGCCAAGGGGCTGGAGTTCCCCGTGGTGTTTTTGTGCGGCATGGAGGACGGCCTGTTCCCGCACCAGCGCTCGATCGGCGATCTCGACGGTCTGGAGGAAGAGCGCCGACTGTGTTATGTCGGCATGACGCGCGCGATGAAGCAGCTCTACCTCACTTACGCCGAACAACGCCGGCTGCACGGCATCGACAGCTACAGCCAGCCTTCGCGCTTCATCAAGGAGACACCGCAGGATCTGCTCGAGGAGGTCCGCCCCCGCGGGCAGGTGACGCGGCCGGTCGGCGCCGCGCGCTTCAGGCACGAGCACGCGGCCGCGGGCCGCCCGGGCGTCTACCCGCCGCCGCGCTCCGCCGCCCATCTGTACGCCGATCCCGGCATGCCCGGCTTTCGCCTCGGCGCACGGGTGCGGCACGGCAAGTTCGGCGAAGGGGTGATCCTCAGTCTCGAGGGCTCCGGTCCGCAGGCCCGCGTGCAGGTAAACTTCGAGCGGCAAGGGACCAAATGGCTGGTCATGCAGTACGCGAACCTGGAGCCGTTATAACCGATGAAGATACTCATCCTTGGCGCCGGCCAGGTGGGCCGAACGGTCGCCCGGCACTTCTCGCGCGAGGAAGCGAATGACGTCACCGTCGTCGACATCGACGAGGACGTGCTGCGCGACCTGCAGGATCGGCTCGACGTGCACACCGTGGCCGGCAACGCCGCCTACCCGAGTGTCCTGCAGGCCGCCGGTGCCGCGGCGGCCGATATCCTCGTCGCGTTGACCAACAGCGACGAGGTCAACATGATGGCGTGCGAAGTGGCCTTCTGGCAGTTCCGCACACCCACCAAGATCGCGCGCATCCGCTCCGCCGAATACACCTCCCGGCCGCAGCTGTTCGGCGAGCACGCGATCGCCGTCGACGTGTTCATCAGCCCTGAGCAGCTGGTAACCGAATATATCGAGCGGCTGATCCATCATCCCGGTGCGCTGCAGGTGCTCGAGTTCGCCGCCGGCCGGGTGCACCTCGCCGGGGTGCGCGCCGCGCGCGGTGCGCCGATGACCGGCCACAGCCTGGGCGAGTTGCCGCAGCAGCTGCCGGGAATCGAGACCCGGGTGGTGGCGATCTACCGCGGTGGCCGCAGCGTGCTGCCGGACGGCGGCACGGTGATCGAGGAGGACGACGAGGTGTTCTTCCTCGCCGCTGCCGGTGATGTCCACCGCGTCATCGGCGGGCTGCGCAAGGAGGATACGCGCGTTCGTCGCGTGATGATCGCCGGCGGCGGCAATATCGGCATGCGTCTCGCGGAGGCGCTCGAGCAGTCCACCCAGATCAAGCTGATCGAGCATGACGCGCGCCGCGCGCGCCTCGTTTCCGAGCAGCTGGAGAACACCATCGTGCTCGCCGGGGACGCGGCCGACGAGGAGCTGCTGATCGAAGAGAACATCGACAGCACCGATGTGTTCGCCGCGGTGACCAACTCCGAGGAGGCGAACATCCTGTCGGCGCTGCTGGCCAAGCGGCTCGGCGCGCGCAAGGTCATGGCGCTGGTCAACAGACCTTCCTATGCGGATCTGGTTGAGAGCAGCAGCATCGATGCGGCGATCGCGCCGCAGGTCATCACCATCGGATCGCTGCTGGCTCACGTCAGACGGGGTGAGGTGGTGCGGGTGCACTCGCTGCGCCGCGGTGCCGCCGAGGCGATCGAGGCGATCGCGCGCGGCGAGGAGGCCAATTCGCGGGTTGTGGGCCGCACCGTCGGGGAAATCGAGCTGCCCGAAGGCGCCGCCATCGGTGCCATCGTGCGCGGCGAACAGATGATCGTTGCGCATCACGACACCCGCATTCAGTCGAATGACCATCTGATCCTGTTCCTGTCCGACCGGCGCCACATCGACGCGGTCGAGCGGCTGCTGATGCGGGCGGCTCCCTAGGCTGCGGCCGTAGGACCTGAGAGGGGAGCACATGCTCGGTGTGGCTTATTTTCTCGGACTCATACTGGCGGCTTTCGGCCTGGTGTACGTGCTTCCGATCGGCTGCTCGCTCGTCAATGGCGACGGCCTGTGGCCGAAGTTCCTGCTGTGCGCGACCCTGACGGTGCTGACGGGGCTGCTGCTTTCGGCTGCCACCTTCAGGCATCGCCGGCAGCTCAAGCCGCGCGATGGCTTCATGCTGGTGACGTTGGGCTGGATGCTGCTGCCGGCTGCGGCGACGCTGCCGTTGCTGTTGACCATGCCGGGATTGACGTTCACGCGGGCGTTGTTCGAAGCCATGTCCGGTCTCACGACCACCGGCTCGACGGTGCTCACCGGGCTCGGCTCCCTGGCGCCGTCGCTCAACTTCTGGCGCGAATCGCTGACCTGGGTCGGCGGCCTGACGGGGATAGTGGTGGCGATGAGCGTCATGCCGCTGCTCGGGATCGGCGGCATGCAGCTGTACAAGGCCGAGGCCCCCGGCCCGGTCAGGGACGAGCGGCTCGAGCCGCGCATCACCGAGGCCGCCCGCTCGGTCTGGCTGGTCTACGTGCTGCTGACCGTCGCGGGCGTCGCGGGGCTGAGGCTGTGCGGCCTGAGCTGGTTCGACTCGATCTGCCACGCGTTTTCGGCGGTGTCGCTCGGCGGATTCTCGACGCACGATGCCGGCATTGCCTACTTCCACTCGGCGGCGGTCGAAGCGGTGCTGATCGTGGTGATGCTGGCGGCGTCGCTGAACTTCACCCGGCATTTTGTGGCGCTGCGTCGGCTGACCCTGAAGCCCTACAGCAACGATCCGGAGCTCAAGGCCATTGCCGCGGTGCTCCTGGTGAGCATCGCGGTCGTCGCCGTGCTGCTCACCGCCGAGCACGTGTACCCGACGTTCAATACCGCGCTGCGCTACGCGGCGTTCGATGTCGTTTCGATGGCGACCACCACCGGCTGGCTGGTCACCGGGCATGTCCGCTTCAGCGCCTGGCCGGTGTTTGCGCCCATCTGGATGCTGTTTCTCTCCGGCATCGTGTGCAGCACCGGCACCTCGGGCGGGGGCATCAAGATGTTCCGCACACTGGTGCTGGTCAGGCAGGCCGGAAGGGAGCTGAAGCTGCTGGTGCACCCGAGCGCCGTCGCGCCGGTGCGCATTGGCGGCCGGCCGATCCCGCAGCGCGCGGCGGACGCGGTGCTGGCGTTCATTTTCCTGTATTTCATGGCGGTGGCATCGCTGATCTTCGCCATGCTGCTCACGGGCATGGGTTTCGATGCCGCGTTCCGTGTCGTCGTCGCCTCCATCAACAACACCGCCTATGGGTTGCCCGGCAGCCATGGCTGGAACCTGCACACCCTCGATGCGGCGCAGACCTGGGTGTGCACGGTGGCGATGCTGCTGGGGCGGCTGGAGATCTTCAGCGTGATCGTGCTGTTCACGCGCACGTTCTGGCGGAAGTGACTGTTGCGGGCTCTCGCCCCGCAATCCCCGCGGCGGCAGGTGTCCCTTCAGTGCGGCTCAGCGCCCCACGCGCCGCCTGTGGGCATTGATCTGATCCCGCAGCTTCAGTGCGGCCGTCCGGGCCGCGGAGGCGAAATCATCGCGGCCCGAGGCGTAGAGAATACCCCTCGAGGAGCTGATCACGAGCCCCGCGCCCGTACTGGTCTGGCCGTTGCGCACTGCCTCGGCCACATCCCCGCCCTGCGCGCCGACTCCGGGCACGAGCAGCGGCATGTCGCCGACGATGGCCCGCACCTCGGAGAGCTCGGCGGGATAGGTCGCGCCCACCACGAGCATGACGTTGCCCCGGGCGTTCCACCGTTGTGCAGCCAGCTCCGCCACCGCGTGAAACAGCCGACGCCCGGTGCCGACGACGAGATCCTGAAGGTCACGCGCGCCGGCATTGGACGTGCGGCACAGCACGATCACGCCCCGGTCTTCGTGCCTGAGGAAGGGCTCGAGGGAGTCGCCGCCGAGGTATGGGTTGACCGTCACCGCATCCGCGCCGTAGCGCTCGAATGCTTCGATGGCGTAGCGCTCCGCCGTGTTTCCGACGTCGCCGCGCTTCGCGTCGAGGATCACCGGAACGTCCGGATACGCGTCGTGGATGTACTCGATCGTGCGCTGCAGCTGATCCTCGGCCTCGTAGGCCGCGTAGTGAGCGAACTGCGGCTTGTAGGCGCACACCAGGTCGGCGGTGGCGTCGATGATCGCCTTGTTGAACTGGAAGATGGGAGAGGCATGGTCGGCGATCTGGCCGGGGAATCGCTCGATCTCCGGGTCGAGCCCGATGCACACCAACGAGTCGCTGTGTGCCCAGCGGCGCTCGAGTCGGCTCAGGAAGACGCTCATGCGACACGCGAGGCCAGCTGGCGCCTTTTCAGATGCACCAGCAGCAGCGTCACGGCGGCCGGGGTCACGCCCGGCACGCGGCTCGCCTGGCCGACCGTCGCGGGACGGTACTCGGTGAGCCGGGCCCGCACCTCGTGCGAGAGTCCGGCGACCGCGCCATAGTCCAGGTCCTCAGGCAGCCGGGTCTCCTCGTTGCGCCGCTGACGGTCGATCTCCTCTTGCTGGCGCTCGATATAACCAGCGTACTTCGCCCGCGCCTCGACCTGGACGCGTGCCTGGGCCGGCAGACGCTCGTCCTGTCCCTCACAATCCCACGCCGGTCGGCCCGCCACCTCGAGCAGCGCCTGATGGCTGACTTCCGGGCGGCGCAACAGCTCGAATGCCGACACGTCACGGCCGAGCGGTCCGCCCAATACGCGCTCGCACCAGTGTCCGCTGAGCGCCTCGGGCCGCAGCCGGATGCTCTGCAGGCGCTCGACTTCATGATCGACCAGCCGCCGCTTCGTCTCGAACAGCCGCCAGCGCTCATCGTCCACCAGGCCGAGTTCTCGGCCGAGGGGGGTCAACCGCTGGTCGGCGTTGTCTTCCCTGAGCAGCAGACGATGCTCGGCCCGGCTGGTGAACATGCGGTACGGCTCGCGGGTGCCGCGGGTGACCAGGTCATCGACCAGCACGCCCAGATACGCCTCGCTGCGCTTCGGAACCCACGGCTCGCGCTGCCGCACGGCGAGCGCGGCGTTGGTGCCCGCGAGCAGGCCCTGGGCCGCGGCTTCCTCGTAACCGGTGGTGCCGTTGATCTGGCCGGCGAAGTACAGACCGCGCAGCGCGCGGGTCTCGAGCGAGGGACGCAGACCGCGCGGATCGAAGAAATCGTATTCGATCGCGTAGCCGGGACGTGTCAGGTGCGCGTTCTCGAACCCCGGGATGCTGCGTACCAGCGCATACTGCGCGTCGAACGGCAGGCTGGTGGAAATGCCATTGGGGTAGATCTCGTGGGTGGCGAGCCCCTCGGGCTCGACGAAGATCTGGTGCGATGTCCGCTCGGCGAAGCGAACGACCTTGTCCTCGATGGAGGGACAGTAGCGCGGGCCGACGCCTTCGATCACACCGGTGAACATCGGCGAGCGGTCGGTCGCCGCCCGGATGATCTCGTGCGTCCGCTCGTTCGTGTGAGTGATGAAGCAGTCAACCTGCCGCGGGTGTTCCGCGGCGCGACCGAGGAACGAAAACACCGGCAACGGATCGTCGCTTGCCTGGCGGCGCATCACGGAATAATCGAGCGTGCGCCCGTCGAGACGCGGCGGCGTGCCGGTCTTCAACCGGCCGGCCTGCAGCGACAGTTCCCTGAGACGTGCCGCCAGACGGTTCGACGGCGGATCGCCGGCCCGCCCGCCGGCATAGTGGTCGAGACCGACGTGGATCCGCCCGCCGAGGAAGGTCCCGACCGTGAGCACCACGCTCGGGGCTTCGAAGACGATCCCGGTGACGGTGATGACGCCGCGCACGCTCTCGCCTTCGAGCAGCAGATCCGCTGCCTCCTGCTGAAACACCGCCAGGTGCGGCGCACCCTCGATGGCCGTGCGGATCACCTGCCGGTAGAGTTGGCGGTCGGCCTGGGCGCGCGTGGCGCGCACCGCCGGACCCTTGCTGCCGTTCAGCGTCCGGAACTGGATGCCCGCGCGGTCGGTGGCGTGCGCCATCACGCCGCCGAGGGCATCGATCTCGCGCACCAGGTGGCCTTTGCCGATGCCGCCCACGGCCGGATTGCAGCTCATCTGCCCCAGGGACTCGATGCTCTGGGTGAGCAGCAGGGTGCGCACACCCATCCGCGAGCAGGCGAGTGCGGCCTCCGTACCGGCATGACCGCCGCCGACCACGATGACCTCGAAAGGATGAGCGAAGCGCATGCGGATATTGTAAAGGTCCTCAGCCCGGCGAGCCAAAACGGCGCGGCCGGAAACCTTGCTTTAGAATGCCGGCGTCGTGGCCGTGCGTAAAGCCATCGTCCTGCTGAGTCTGGGATTTGCTGTCGTGAGCGCAGCGTGTCACGCCGTGCCGGCGCACCGGCGTCTGCGTCTTTTGCCCTGCGAGCTGCGCTCTGCCGGCGGCCTGAGCCTGGTGAAGGCCGAGTGTGGCCACCTGCAGGTCCCGGAGGACCCGAACCGGCCAGCGGCCCGGCGGCTTGCGCTCGCCGTGGCGGTGGTGCCGGCGATCAGCACGATCCGGCGACCCGACCCGCTGTTCGTGCTGGCCGGAGGTCCTGGCGAGGCCGCGACCGCCTTCTATGCGAGCGTCGCGCCCGCGTTCGCCCTGATTCACCGCGACCGCGACATCGTGCTGGTCGACCAGCGCGGCACCGGTGGATCGAACGCCCTGCGGTGCGCGGCGGACGCGCATGTCGGCCCACCCAGCGAGGCGGAAATCACCGCCGAGACCGAGCACTGCCTGCGCCAGTTGCGCCGGCATGCGCGGGTGCGCTTCTACACGACCGACCTCGCTGTGCGGGATCTCGACCGCGTGCGCGCCGCGCTGGGGTATCGGCGGATCAACCTGTACGGCTCGTCATACGGCACGGTGGTCGCGCAGGAATACATCCGCCGCCATCCCCGCCGGGTCCGCAGTGTCATCCTGGACGGTGTGGTACCGCCCCAGGTGGCCATCGGCGCCCGGAGCGCCATCGATGCGCAGCGCGCGGTGCTGCGCATCTTTGCCGCCTGCGCGCGCCGCAGCGCCTGCCGCGCTCATTTCGGCGACCCCGAGCAGCTCTACCGGCATCTGGAGGCGCAACTCGCCGCTCACCCGGCACGGATCCTGGTGGCGCAGCCGGGCGTCGCGCCGCGTCGCGCGCAGTTCACCCACTATCAACTGGCGCAGGTGCTGCGCCTGGCCAGCTATACGCCGCAGCTCGCGGCCCTGCTGCCCCTCGACCTGCATGAGGCCGTCGCCGGGGACTTCAGCCCGCTGGTGGGTCAGTTTGCGCTGATCGAACGCGCCTATGGCAACGCCATAGCGGACGGCATGAATAACACCGTGGTGTGCTCCGAGGACGTTCCGTTCTATCACATCACGGCTGCGCAACGTGCGCGGATGAGGCAGACCTTTCTCGGCACCGCGCCCATCGACGAGCTGGAACAGGTGTGCCGGCTGTGGCCGCACGGGCCCGTGGATCCGGACTTTCACGCGCCACTGCATGCGGATGTGCCGGCGCTGCTGCTCTCCGGCGCCGATGACCCGATCACGCCGCCGCGCTACGCCGCGGAGGCGGCCCGCGGTTTCACGCACAGCCTGAGCCTGGTGATTCCGGACTCCGGGCACGGCCAGCTGCTCGATCCGTGCATGGACGAGGTGATGGCGCGGTTCGTCCGACGCGCTTCCGTCACCGGCCTCAATGTGGGCTGCCTGCGCAACCTGCGCCCGATACCGTTCTTCCTCACGCCGAACGGGCCAGGCCCGTGAGCGAAGGGCCGGCATGATTGAAGCGCGCGGCCTGGTCAAGCGCTTCGGCCCCGTCGCCGCCGTCGATGGGGTCAGCCTGAGCGCGCCCGACGGACGCATCACCGGACTGCTCGGTCCCAATGGAGCCGGCAAATCGACCACCCTGCGCATGCTCTACACCGTGGTGGTACCGGACGGCGGGGAGGCGTGGATCGACGGCGCGAGCGTGCTCGCGGCACCGCTCGAGGCGCGCCGCCGCATGGGGGTGCTGCCGCACGGGGCCGGTCTGTATCCGAACCTGACGGCGCGCGAGAACATTCTGTACTTCGGCTCACTGCACGGACTGACGCGTATCGAGCGGCGCACGCGCACGCAGGAGCTGATCGGCGAGCTGGAGATGGAGGAATTCGCGGATCGGCCGGCCAAAGGATTTTCCCAGGGCCAGCGTGTCAAGACGGCGCTTGCGCGAGCGCTCGTGCACCGCCCGCGCAATGTGCTGTTGGATGAACCGACCAACGGACTCGATGTCATGGCGGTGAGAACGCTGCGCCGGCTGCTGCGCCAGCTGCGTGACCAGGGCCACTGCGTGCTGTTTTCCAGCCACGTGATGCAGGAGGTGGCCGCCCTGTGCGATGCGCTGATCGTCATCGCGCAGGGCAGGGTGGCCGCCACGGGCACCCCGGAAGCGCTGCGCGAGCAGACGGGTGCGGACTCGCTGGAGGAGGCCTTCGTGCGGCTGATCGGCTCGGAAGGCGCGGAGAACCTGCCGTGATGCAAGCGCCCGCTGCGGGTGATGGCGGCGACGGCCGGCCCAAGGGACGAGGCACGGGAGCGGGCCGCGCCGAAGCAGAGGGCGCTCCGTCCGGGATGGCCGGTCCGGGCAGTCCGCCCCCGGACGGGCGCCCGGCGACCCGCTGCGCGCTCTGGCGCGTCTTTCTGAAAGAGTTCCGCGAGAACCTGCGCGACCGCCGTTCGCTGATCACCGCGCTCGTCATCGGGCCGCTGCTGATGCCGGCGCTGGTTGCCGCTGCCCTGTCGATCGCCATTCACCACGGCAGGGAACAGACGCAGCGGCCCGTTCCGGTGACGGTGGTGCACGCCGGGCGGGCGCCGCACCTGCTGGCTTTCCTGCGGCAATACCGGGTGCTGGCCGTGCCCGTCGAGGCGCGTGCGCCCGCGGCGCGCCGTCTCGCCGCCACGCTGCACAGGCCGCTGCTGTACGTGCCACGGGACTTTGGCGCCCGGCTCGCGGCCGGCCGACCCGCCGCCCTGCGCCTGTACGCCGACGAGTCCGATCGAACCGAGCAGCAGGCGGCCGGGCGAGTGACGCGGCTGATCGGACTGTACGCCGGGGTGATCACCAGGCTGCGCCTGGTGGCGCGGGGACTCGATCCGCTGTTGCTGACACCCATCGTGGTGCACCCCATCGACATCTCGACGCCGCAAAGCCGTTCGGTGCTGGTGCTCGGAATGTTGAGCTATGTCATCCTGCTCGCGATGCTCATGGGTGGCATGTACATGGCAATCGACGCCACCGCCGGAGAGCGCGAGCGAGGCTCCCTGGAGCCGCTGCTGACCGTGCCCGTTGAGCGCGAGCATCTGGTCTACGGCAAGATGGCCGCCGCCTCCGCCATGATGCTCCTGACGCTGACGCTGACCGTGTCGGCGTTCGCCGTGACACTGCGGCACATCGGGCTGGACCGCATGGGGATGAGCGTCAATTTCGGCGCCGGCGTGGTCGCGGCGATCGTGCTCTACAGCCTGCCGCTGATCCCGCTCGGAGCGGCCCTGATGACGCTGGTCGCTTCCTTCACACGCAGCTACCGGGAGGCGCAGACCTACATCGGGCTGATCCTGTTGATTCCAACCGTGCCGCTGATGTTTGCGGGGCTTCTGGGACTGCGGCCGAGCCTGGCGCTGATGACCGTGCCGTTTCTCAGCCAGCACTTCCTCATCATGAGTCTGCTGCGCGCCCAGCCGTTGCCCGCCCTCTACGCGGTCACCTCGGCCGGTGTGACGCTGCTGCCGACGGGCGTGCTGGTCTGGCTGGCCGGCCGGCTGTACCGGCGGGAGAAACTCCTCGGCTGATGGATGAGACCCGGTCTCGCGGCACGCCGGCAGCATCACCACCGGCCCGACGATGAGTCCGGCAGGATCCGCCGGGCCATCGCCGCTCGCCATCCGCCGGCCTGGCAGGATTTTTGCTCAGTCCGGAACGGCTCCGGCGCCGATCGGCTCCGGGCTCATCGAGGTCACGGCAGGCGTCACGCACGCAGTGGCGATCGCTCCAACGGCGCGGTACGCTGTCCGACAAGACCCGCACATGCGGCATTGTGGAGGAGGAGTCAGCATGATCACCGTGCGTCATCTGCTCAGTCGCAAGGGTCCCGGGCTGTTCAGCATCGCTCCCGAGGACCCGGTTCTGAAAGCCATCCGTTCCATGGCCGAGCACCGCGTCGGCGCGCTGCTCGTCATGCGGGGCGAGGAGCTCGCCGGGATCGTGTCGGAAAGGGACTACGCGCGCAAGGTGGTCCTGCTCGGCCGATCCTCGGCCGAGACCCCGGTGTGGCAGATCATGAGCTCGCCGGTGGTGACGGTATCGCCCGACACCTCCGTGCAGCAGTGCATGACGCTGGTCACGGAGAAGCGCATCCGTCATCTGCCGGTGATCGAGAAAGACCGGGTGGTCGGCGTCATCTCGATCGGCGATCTGGTGAAATCGGTGATCGAGGAACAGCAGCGCACCATCGAGCACCTGGAGAGCTACATACACGGTTAGGTGCGTCGCGCTGCGGCCGTGGCGCGGGGCCGGCCGCTCAGCGGCGGCTCAGGCCCCGAGGAACATCCGGTACGCCGGGTTGCCGGTTTCCTCGGCGTAGGCGTAGTGCAGCTCGTTGAGATGCTGCAGGAAGTCGCTGCGCTCGGCGGCGGGCACCTGGATGCCGGCGAGCACGCGCCCATAATCGCCGCCCTGGTTGCGATAGTGAAACAGGCTGATGTTCCAGCGTGAGCCGACCGCGTCCAGGAATCGCAGCAGCGCCCCGGGGCGCTCGGGGAATTCGAACCGGTAGAGCAGCTCGTCGCGGATGCCACGCGCCCGTCCGCCGACCATGTAACGGACATGGAGCTTGGCCATCTCGTTGTCGCTCATGTCGGTGACCGGATAGCCGGCGGTGCGCAGCGCGCGCGTCACCGTGTCCTTTTCCTCACGGCCCTGGGCGAGGCTGAAGCTGACGAAAATGTGCGCGGCTTCCTCGCTCTCGTACCGGTAGTTGAATTCCGTGATGCTGCGCCGGCCGAGCACTTCGCAGAAGCGTCGGAAGCTGCCCGGCTGCTCCGGGATGCTGATCGCGAGCAGCGCCTCGCGTTCGCCGCCGAGGTCGGCGCGCTCGGCGACATGGCGCAGCCGGTCGAAGTTGATGTTCGCGCCGCTGTTGATCGCGGCGAGTCGCTTGCCGCGCCAGCCCTCGCGGGCGACGATCTTCTTCAGGCCGCCCACCGCCAGCGCACCCGCCGGCTCCACGATGGAGCGGGTGTCCTCGAACACATCCTGGATTGCCGCGCAGATCTCATCGTTGTCGAGCAGCACGATCTCGTCGACGTACTCCCGGCACAGCGCGAATGTCTCCTCACCGACGCGCTTGACGGCGACGCCGTCGGCGAAAATGCCGACCCGCTCCAGGGTGATCCGCCGCCCGGCCTTGAGCGACTCGTACATGCTCGCGGCATCCTCCGGCTCCACGCCGATGATACGGATGCCCGGGTAGAGATATTTCACGTAGACGGCGATACCGGCGATCAGACCGCCGCCGCCCACCGGCACGAACAGGGCATCGAGATTGCCGCCGGTCTGGCGGATCAGCTCCACGCCGATGGTGCCTTGGCCGGCGATGACGTCGGGATCGTCGAAGGGGTGGACGAACACCAGGTTGCGCTCCCGGGCGAGCTGCACAGCGTGTTCGTACGCGGTGTCGTAATCATCGCCGTGCAGCGCCACCTCGCCGCCGAGATCGAGCACCGCCTGGATCTTGATCCGGGGCGTGGTCTGCGGCATCACGATCACCGCGGTGATGCCGCGCCTGCGCGCCGCGAGCGCCACGCCCTGGGCGTGATTGCCCGCCGAGGCGCACACCACGCCGCGCGCGGCCGCCGAGTCGGACAACCTGGAGACGCGGTTG
>JAKAFQ010000586.1 GCA_021817875.1 Pseudomonadota bacterium | reverse complement strand
CAACGGCGGCTCGGATGCGGTGGAGGGGGCACTGAAGCTCGCCCGCCAGTACTGGAAAATCAAAGGACAGGCCGACCGGGTGAAGTTCATCTCGCTCATGCAAGGCTACCACGGGGTCCATTTCGGTGGAATGAGCGTCAACGGCAATACCAATTTCCGCCGTCCCTACGAGCCGCTGCTTCCAGGGTGCTTTCACATTGATACTCCCTCCGCGAGGGTGCTTATCTGGACGAGCGGCTCCGGAAGATCGGCAAGCGATCGGGTTTGATCGGTGATGTGCGCGGGGTTGGCTTGATGGCTTGCATTGAGATGGCGGGCGACAAGGGCAGCAAGGCTCCCCTGCCGCGAGGAGCCAAGGTAGTCACCGCGGTGGCCCGCGAAGCTTATCGGCGTGGTGCGATGGTGCGGACGTCTGGCGCCAACATCATTTTGTCCACCGCATTGACGATTGAGTGCTCGCAGGTCGATTTGATTTGCGATGTGCTCGAGGCGTCATTCGATGCCATCGAACGGTGACGCAAGTCCGGCCTTTCCGGGGAAGAATACTATGGAAGACCGTGAGCGGATGATGAGTCATGCGAATGCGACCTCCGGGGCGTCCGCTCGTGGTGGGCTTGGCTTCAAGGCGCTTTTTGCCACCTCGATCGGCGTCATCGTATCACAGCTTGGCATGCTCGCCGTGCTCCAGGGTATCGGCATTGGTGGATGGGGATTCATCCTGGCGATGGCCATCGGGTTCGCCATTGCCTTGGCCAACGCGATGGCATATGCCGAAATGGCCCTCATGATGCCGAGCGCCGGGAGTCTCAGCAGTTACACGGAGGCTGCGATTGGCAACTTTCCGGCGATTGTGCTCGTTTTCGCAGGTTATGTCGCGGTGCCGATGTTTGGGCTGCCCGCGGAGCTCATTCTGGCTGAACACATCCTCGCTAAGGTTATTCCACTGAACGTTCCACCATTACTCTGGCCCATTCTTTTGGTGGTGGTATTCGCCGGTCTCAACATTCTTGGCGCCGACGTGTTCGCGCGCGTACAGACAACGCTAAGTTTTCTCGTGCTGGCTTTTCTGGTGATTACCGGCCTAATTGCGCTTTCCGGGCACGCGCTTTTCCCGCCAAATGTCGTCCCGGCGTCCGTAGGTCTTGCATCACTCGGAAAGCACACGGTCACATTCGGGGTGCTTGCGCTCGCGTTCTGGGTATTCGTGGGCTCCGAACTGGTTACGCCGCTCGTCCCCGAAGCGCGCAGCCCCGACCGCGACTTGCCCCGTGCCATGCTGGGAGGACTGATCGCAATATTCGTCGCTCAGGTGGTCTTTGCCTTGGGCGCCGCGTTCGTGATCCCGCGTGCGTGGCTGCTCGCCGCCGCCACGCCACACTTCGAATATGCCGTGGCCGTGTTCGGTCCTGCGGCACGGGTGGGTTTTGCCGTGCTGGCGGTTGCCGCCTCATCGAGCCTGCTCAATACGGTGCTCGCTGCGACTGCGCGGATGCTGAGCGGTATGGCCGAGAATGGTCAGGTAGTCAGTGTTTTCAAATTCACTCACCGGAGGTTTCGTACGCCGGTGGTCGCGATTGTCTTCGTAGCGATGCTGGCGCTCATCGGGCTAGCCTGGTCTCACGGTGATGCAAAATCCATATTGCCCTTGACGATAGCAGCTTCCGTGTGCTGGCTGCTTGCGTATGTCGTGGCACAGATCTCGTTAGTGGTACTGCGCCAGCGGTACCCCCAGGCTTTACGGCCTTTCAGAGTCCCGGGATACCCGTGGGTGCCGGCGCTTGCGATTTGTGGAATGGTGTATGTCATGTTGCACAGCTCGCCCGAACCGGCTATGACCGCTCAGATTGTGCAATACGTCGGGATTGTGCTGGGACTGATTTCCCTGGGCGCCGGATTGTGGGTGAAGCTCGTGATGAAGAAGCCTCTCTTTGAGCCAACGAAGCCCCCAGGGTGCCATTTTTCATGATACAACTCGATCGTGCGAGAATTCGCTCGATGCTCGATGAAGGACGGCGCCGGGTTCATTGGAGATTGGGATCTGAGCGGCGGGTCAGCGGGTGCCCGCGGCCCGACGCGAGGTGTGAGTCTCGGGTTTGCCGAAGACCTGCCGGTAGAGCTTCTCGTCGAGGGCGGTGATCTCGCGCTGCGCGGCGCTCATGAGCAGTTCAGCGGCCATGGACACGAGGATGCGGAAGTTGCCGGCGGCGTGATCGACGAGGGTGTGGCGCAGTTCTCGCGTCATGAGGCTGGTGTTGTCTGCGCCGGCGAGCAGATGTTCGAGTCCGGCGAGCAGCTCGTCGCGGGTAGCGACCTCGGTGGCGAGCCGAGTGCGGATGCGCGAGCCGAGCGGGATCAGTTCTTCGCGGCGCAGCTTCTCAAGCAGGCGCGCATCGCCTGCGAGCACGGCGCATAACAGCGACTGGGAGTCGAAGCGGGCGCTTGCGAGCAGGCGTAGTTCGTTCAGGACCACTGGGCTCATCTCTTGGGCCTCGTCGATCAGCAACACGGAGCGGCGGGTGGTCGAGCCCAGATGATCGAGCCAGCGGGTGCGCAGCGCCTTGAACCCGCCCCAGCGGTTCGAGACGCCGAACATGTACCCGAGTTCGCGGTAGACGTCCGAGAGATTGCTCTGGGGATGCAGGATGACCCCGACGGTGAGGTCGGCCAGGCGCGCGAGCCGCTCGGCGAGTACGCGCAGCACGACACTCTTGCCGGATCCTGGATCGCCGTGGATCAGGGCGAAGCCGCCCTCGCGCAGGTGCGCCTGCTCGATGCGCCAGCAGAAGTTCTCGATCTTCGGCGAGAGGTACAGCGCCTCGGTCGGCACCTCGGGGAGAACGATACCACAGAGCCTGCCTACGACGTGACCGCGCGTCACTGTCTGATCCTGGAACTCCCCGAACTCTCCGACGAGGCCGCCTGGCAACTCTCGGAGTTCCTCCAGTCCCTCGCCGAGCACATCGACGCCCATTACTCGGCGCAGATCCTGCGCGCCTACCAGGCCCACGAACGCGAGCGTGAGCGGCTCTACCGGGAGCGGTTCCTCGTCGAAGCCCAGCAGCCGCTTCCCTTCCCCGATCCCCTGTTCTGACCCGCGCACGCACCCACGCCGTCGCCACGATCACTCACGCCACACGTCCATCACCGATCGTGAAAACCGGTCCATCAAATATCGTGGTGCGTCTCATCAGCCTGCAGGAACCGCAGGTACTGCGGCTCGCTCAGCAGGTCCTCGCGATTCCCGTGAAACGATTCGAGAAGCCGCTGCTCGGGTTCCTGTCCGCCGAGGAAATGCGGGCGGTGCTCGATGCGCCGGATGCCACGCGCTGGGCGGGCAGGCGGGATCGAGTCATG
>JAKAFQ010000585.1 GCA_021817875.1 Pseudomonadota bacterium | reverse complement strand
GACCCGTCTGGCGCCGTCGCTGGCGATGGTGACCTTCAGCATGCCGTATTCGGTCTCGGGCGTGACCGAGCACTACTACCACGGCACGGGCGTGGTGGTGGACGCCAGGCGCGGCCTGGTGGTGGTCGATCGCAACACCGTGCCCGTGTCGCTCGGGGATGTGACCGTGACGTTCGCCGGCACCGTGCAGGTGCCCGGACGGGTCGTGTACGTCAGTCCGATCCATAATCTCGCGGTGGTCGCCTACGATCCGCGGTTGATCGGCTCGACGCCGGTGCGCTCGGCGAGGCTGCGCTCCGAGCGCCTGGTGGCCGGCCAGTCCATCGATGCGGTCGGCCTCGGTGCCGACAACGATCTGCATTTCCGCCGCACCGAAGTCGCCAGCATCGAGCCGCTGGTGCTGCCGCTGTCGCGCACGATGCGCTTCCGCGACACCAACATCGAGAGCATCCAGCTGGTCAATCCGCCGGATGATTTCGATGGCGTGCTCGCCGACGCGCGCGGCGATGTGCTGGGCCTGTGGTCGAGCTTCGCCTACGACACGGCGAATGGCCTGGGCCAGGACCTGCAGGGCGTGCCGATAGCGCTGGTCCAGGACATGCTGCGGCTGGTCCGCAGCGGCCGGCCCCTGCACTCGCTCGATGTCGAGCTGTCACTGACGCCGCTCTCGAGTGCCCGGCTGATCGGATTGCCGGGCGCGTGGGCGCGGAAACTGGCCGCCCAGGGCGCCACGCGGCGCGAGGTCCTCACCGTCGTGCGCGCGGCCGGCGGCTCTCCCGCCCAGCGGTTGCTCGATCCGGGCGATCTGCTCCTCGCCATAGACGGGCGTGTCGTGACGAGCTTCCGCCAGGTCGAGCGCGCGACGTCCGATCGGCCGGCGGTACGGGTGACGGTGTGGCGCGGCCGGCAGGCGTTGACGCTGACGGTACCGACGGTGATCCTCTCCGGCACCGGACTGCGCCGGGTGGTGGAATGGGCCGGCGCGACGCTGCAGCGGCCATTTCATTCGATGCTGGCGCAGCGGGGCGTGCCCCCGCTCGGCGTGTATGTCGATTATTTCGATTACGGCTCGCCGGCATCCCGTTACGGGTTGTATCCCGGACAGCGGATCGTGGCGGTCGACGGCGTGCCGACGCCGACCCTGGACGCTTTCATCCATGCGGTGTCCGGGCGACCGGATCATTCGTCGGTGAGACTCGCGACCATCACCTGGAACAATGCTCCGCAGGTGATCACGCTGAAGCTCGACAAGCATTACTGGCCGGCGTACGAGTTGCTGAGAGTCGACGACGAGTGGCTGCGCCGTCCGCTGCCGTGACAGGATTCGAGGCCCCGGAACAGACACGGATGTGGGAAACGGCTCGGCGGGATCGGGCCGCTGAGCGGCGTGTCGGCGGAGCAGGGGTGAGTCCGTGAGCAGTGCGGTCAAGCGGGCCACGCCCGTGGAACTCGAGGCGGCGGTGCAGACGCTGCGCGCCGGCGAGCTCGTTGCCTTCCCGACCGAGACGGTGTACGGACTCGGCGCCGATGCGCGCAACCCTGCCGCGGTGCGCAGGATATTCGCGGTCAAAGGCCGCCCGGCCCATCATCCGGTCATCGTCCATCTGCCCGGGCTCGATTCGGTGCGCGACTGGGCCCGGGAGTTGCCGCCCGCGGCCCGGCGGCTCGCCGAGCGATTCTGGCCGGGGCCGCTCACCCTGGTGCTGCCTCGCGCCCCGGCGGTCGACGATGCCGTGACCGGAGGTCAGGATACGGTCGCGCTGCGGGTGCCTTCCCATCCAGTGGCCCAGCAGCTGCTTGCGGCCTTCCGGGGCGGCATCGCCGCCCCGTCCGCCAACCGCTACGGCAGGTTGTCGCCGACGCGCGCCGAACACGTGCGCGAGGAGTTCGGATCCACGGTCAGAGTGATTCTCGACGGCGGCGAATGTCAGATCGGACTCGAGTCCGCCATCGTGGCGTTCCAGGACTCGCAGCCGCGCCTGCTGCGCCCGGGCGCGATCACCGCGGGGCAGATCCGACAGGTCGCCGGCGAGCTGGCTCTCGGGGCGGACGATGCTTCGCCGCGGGTGCCCGGCAGCACGACGGCGCACTATGCGCCGAGTACCCCGTTGACGATCGTGCCGGCCGGGGAAATCGATGCGCAGGCAACGGCATGGTCGGCCGGAGGCCGTCGCGTGGCGGTGCTCGCGTGGCGCCGGCCACTCGCGACGCATCCATCGGTCACCTGGGTGAACGCCGGCAGGCACGCCCAACAGTATGGGCACGACCTGTACAACTGCCTGCGCACCCTGGACAAGGCCAATTGCCGCCGGATCCTCGTGCAGGACGTGCCGGAAGGCGAGGACTGGGCGGCCATCCGCGACCGGCTGCGCCGGGCCGCGGCGGGCGCCGGACCCGGGGACGGCGCGCTCGAGGCGCAAGCCACGTGAGCGTGCGTCGCAGCCGGTTCGTCGATCCCTTCCAGCCGGTGGAAATCCGGCGGCTGGTGCGCGAGTTCGGCTCGCCACTGCTCATTCTCGACTGCGAGCGGGTGCGGGTGCAGTTCCGCAAGCTGCAAGCGGCGCTGCCGCGCGTCGTGCTGCATTACGCGCTCAAGCCGATGCCGCACGCCGCGGTGGTCCGGACGGTGGTGGAGGAAGGCGGCTTTCTCGATCTGGCGACGACCGGCGAAGTACA
The DNA here is from genome assembly GCA_021817875.1 of Pseudomonadota bacterium. Next base: position 681 of record JAKAFQ010000585.1, on the reverse strand, counting down.
GCTCGTGCGGCGCCTCGGCGTCGACCCGGCTCGCTGCATCCATACCCACCCGATCAAGCGCCCCCAGGATATCCGCAACGCGCTGGACTTCGGCGTGCGGACCTTCGTGGTGGACAATGCCGATGAAGTGCGCAAGTTCGAGCGGCTCGCCGGCGATGCGGAACTGCTGATCAGGGTTTCGTTCCGCAGCCCCGGCGCGGTGTGCGACCTGTCGCGCAAGTTCGGCTGCGACCCCGAGGATGCGCTGTCGCTCGCGCAGCTCGCCGCCGAGCTCGGGGTCACCGTGCGGGGCCTGTCGTTTCACGTCGGATCGCAGGCCGCGGACTCGGCCAAGCACGTCGAGGCCATCGAGGCCTGCGCGCGGCTCATCGGCGCGGGCCGGCGCGCGAAGCTGGGGGTCCTCGATACACTGGACATCGGGGGCGGATTCCCGATCGACTACACCCAGCCGGTGCAGGACATCGGCCGGTTCTGCGAGCCGCTGCGCGAGGCGCTCGCGCGGCTGCCGAAGCGGGTGCGGGTGATCGCCGAGCCCGGCCGGTTCATCGTCGGGCCGGCGGTCATCGGGGTCGCCTCCGTCATGGGACGGGCGCGCCGCGAGGGTCACTGGTGGTACTACCTCGATGACGGCCTGTACGGTTCCTACAGCGGTCAGCTGTATGATCACGCGCGCTATCCGGT
>JAKAFQ010000584.1 GCA_021817875.1 Pseudomonadota bacterium | reverse complement strand
GGCAGCACCTGCGGCATCTTTCCGATCGATGAGGAAACGATGCGCTACCTCGAGCTTTCCGGCCGTCCGCGCGAGCGCATCGACCTCGTCAGCGCCTACGCCCGGCACCAGGGCCTGTGGCGCCACTCCGGCGACTCGCCGGCGCAATACACCGACGTGCTCGAACTCGACCTCGGTCAGGTCGAGCCCAGCCTGGCCGGCCCGCGCCGTCCCCAGGACCGCGTACCGCTGAAATCCGCCAAGCGGGTCTACGAAGCCCAGGCGGGCAAGTCGGCCGAAGAGCGCGCCGCGCGCACTCCCACCGCGCGGGGCACGGCCACCGTGACGCTCGATGGCAAGACCTTCGAGCTCAAGGACGGGGCGGTGCTGATTGCCGCCATCACCAGCTGCACCAACACCTCCAATCCGTCGGTCATGATGGGCGCGGGCCTGCTCGCCCGCAAGGCGCGCCAGCGCGGTCTCGCCGCGAAACCCTGGGTCAAGACCAGCCTCGCGCCGGGCTCGCGCGTGGTCACCGACTACTTCCGCAAAGCCAATGTGCTCGCCGATCTGGCGGCGGTCGGCTTCGAGCTCGTCGGTTACGGCTGCACCACCTGCATCGGCAATTCCGGGCCGCTGAAGAGCGAGATCTCCGCGGGCGTAAAGGCCGGGGACATCACCGCCTGCTCGGTGCTCTCGGGCAACCGCAATTTCGAGGGCCGCGTGCACCCCGAGGTGCGGATGAACTTCCTCGCCTCCCCGCCGCTGGTGGTGGCCTATGCGCTCGCCGGGACGCTCGATATCGACCTGACGAGCGAGCCGCTCGGCACGGACCCCGAGGGCAAGCCCGTCTATCTGAAGGATATCTGGCCGAGCGACCAGGAGGTGCAGCAGACCCTCGCCCGCTCGATCGACTCGCAGATGTTCCAGCAGAGCTACGCCAGCGTTTTCGAGGGCGATGAGCACTGGCGCAGCATCAAGGTACCGGCCGGCAAGCTCTACAGCTGGGACGAGCAGTCCACCTACGTGCGCAACCCGCCGTTCTTCGACGGCATGACTCACACCCCGCCCGCGCTCGGCGACATCCGCGGGGCGCGCGCGCTCGCCCTGCTCGGGGATTCGGTCACCACCGATCACATCTCCCCGGCAGGCAACATCGCCAAATCGAGCCCGGCGGCCCGCTATCTCGTCGAGCACGGCGTGCAGCCGCAGGATTTCAACTCCTACGGCTCGCGCCGCGGCAACCACGAGGTGATGATGCGCGGCACCTTCGCCAACATCCGGCTGCGCAACCAGCTGGTGCCGGGCGTCGAGGGCGGCGTGACCGTGCACCTGCCGAGCGGCGAGCAGACCTCGATCTACGACGCCGCCATGCGCTACAAGAGCGAAGGCACGCCGCTCGTGATTCTCGCCGGCAAGGAGTACGGCACCGGCTCCTCGCGCGACTGGGCCGCCAAGGGCACGATGCTGCTCGGGGTGCGCGCGGTGATCGCGGAGAGCTTCGAGCGCATCCACCGCTCGAACCTCATCGGAATGGGCGTCGCGCCGCTGCAGTTCCTGCCGGGCGAGAGCGCCGGATCGCTCGGCCTCACCGGCCGCGAGGTGTTCGAAATCACCGGCCTCGCGGACGATACCGCCCGGGAAGTCACGGTGAAGGCGACCGCGGACGGTGGCAAGGCCCTCACCTTCAAGGCACGCGTGCGCATCGACACACCGAAGGAGCGCGAGTATTACCGCCACGGCGGCATCCTGCAGTTCGTCCTGCGTCAGCTCGCCAGCGCGGGTCGCGCCTGAGCGCGGGGCGGTTCGCCCGGCGGGCTGATTCGGCGACGGCTTCCGGCCGGCTCGCGCATCCGGGGTAGGCGCTTGCGCCTCGCCGTGTTCGATCTGGACGGGACCATCACGCGGCACGACACCCTCGTGCCGTACGTGTTGGGCTTCCTGCTGCGCAGCCCCTGGCGGCTGCCGCGGCTGCTGCTCGCGCTGCCGGCCGTGATCGGCTTCGGTCTGCGCCTGACCGATCACGGCGGACTGAAATCCGCGCTGCTGCGCGCCACCCTGGGTGGTGTGCCGCGAGAGCGGCTCGAGCGCTGGACCGCGCGGTTCGTGCCGCGCCTGCTCGAGCGCGGCACCTTCGCGCAGGCGCGCGAGGCGATCGCCGCGCACCACCGCACCGCGGATCACCTGGTGCTGATGAGCGCGAGCGTCGATCTGTATGTACCGGCCATCGCGCGGGCGCTGGGGTTCCAGGAGTCGATCTGCACGGGCATCCGCTGGCGGGACGGCCGGCTCGACGGCCGGCTGAGCACACCGAACCGGCGCGGCGAGGAAAAAGCGCGCTGCCTGCGCCAGCTGCGCCGGCAGCACGCCGGCGAAGCCTGGGCGTACGGCAACGGGGCGAGCGACCTGCCGCACCTGAAGCTCGTCGAGCACGGCGTGCTCGTCAACGGCTCGGCCCGGGCGCGGCGCGAGGCCGCCCGGGCGGGAATCGCCTGTACCGAATGGCGCTGAGCGCCCTCGACGCCACGCAGTCTCACCCGCCCGGCGAGCGCCCCGCAGATGCGGCGCGCGGCGCGTCGATCGATCCGGTCACATCGAGGTGCGGACCTGCCACAGCTCGGGGAAGAATTTCAGCTCCAGCGCCTTGGCGAGGTAGGACACCCCGCCGGTGCCGCCCGTGCCGGGCTTGTAGCCGATGATCCGCTCCACGGTCTTCATGTGGTGGAAGCGCCAGAGCTGGAACTTGTAGTCGAGATCGACCAGCCGCTCGGCGAGCTCATACAGATCCCAGTCCTTCTCGGCATTGTGATACACCCCGAGCCAGGCGCCGGCGACCGGTTTGCTCGGCTGGTACGGCTCGCGAAAGTCGCGGTTCACCCGGTCCTCGGGAATGCCGTAACCGCGGCGGCTGAGCAGCCGCAGCGCCTCGTCGTACAGCGAGGGCGCGCCGAGCGCCCGCTCGAGCTGTGCGTAGATGCGCGGATCGCGCCGGTGCACCTCGATCATTTCGGCATTCTTGTTGCCGAGCAGGAACTCGAGCATGCGGTACTGGAAGGACTGGAAGCCCGATGCGCGCCCGAGCGCGTTGCGGAATGCCGAGTAGTCGAACGGCGTCATCGTGGAGAGCACCTCCCACGTCGAGAGCAGCTGCGATTGCACGCGGGAGATGCGCGTCAGCCGCTTGAACGAGGGATCGAGATCATCGCGCCGCACGCACTCGCGCACGCCCTCGAGCTCGTGCAGCATCAGGCGCATCCACAGCTCCGATGTCTGATGCACGACGATGAACATCATCTCGTCGTGCTCGAAGGACACGGGTTTCTGGGCATCGAGCAGCTTGTCGAGCTGCAGATACTCGCCGTAGGACAGCGACGCGCCAAG
>JAKAFQ010000583.1 GCA_021817875.1 Pseudomonadota bacterium | reverse complement strand
ACAACTGCCTCCAATCGGTGGGCGCGCAGCCGACCGTGGTCGCAGAACTGAACCTGATAGGCACACTGTACGAGATTGCCCGCTGGACCAAGACCCAGGCCGTACTGTCACCTGATTCACAGGTTGGCGACGACCTGGTGTTCATTCCCATCGACGATCCGAAGCCGGAGCGGATCGTCGGGGTTCATTGGAAAACCCAGACACCACAGTCCCGTTTGTTCGTCGATATCGTGCACCAGGTGATTGCGACGATGGACGTGAAAAAGTTGCCACGCTGGGCCCGCATGCGACCCTGTTCTGCGCGGATGGACGTAAAGACCGCCAATTGATCGTGCCCGCCTCGTGGCCGCGATCGCCGGCGTCCGTACGCCATCGCGGCCGGAATTCCCGCCACGCATGAGGATGCCGCTGGCAGCCGGCTCGCCACGCGGGGCGAAGCCGTCCGAGATGCAGGCATATCCCCTGTGCTCGAGCGCCGGCATCTGCAGATTGGGCGCCACACTGCCGCCATCCGCGCCACCGCGTCCGATCCGATGACCCGATAGACCGCATCGATTCCAGGAAATGATACTGATCATTTCCAAAAAGGATCGGAACGCATTTAGCATGTCGCTCCAGAATCGGCCGTACGCGTCACCCAGCCGGCCGCGCTGGGGAGGATGACCGGCAGCGAAGTCCCGCGCCAACCCATAGCCGTGCGAGCATTTTGTCGACCGTCAACCCCACAACCACCACTCGGCCGCGCGCAGCAGGGTCGCCTGTCGCCGCTCCACGCCATCGGACCGCCTGCGGTCGACGACCGCCCCCACATCGGTCCGCGGTCGGCGGCACTGACGGCATTCGATCACTTTCCGGCATCGACGTCATCACAACGGCTCCGCCGAATCCTCCCGGCGCGCAGGGCGCGAAGCCGCACGCAACGCAATGCTGCCTGATGCCTCGAGGTCACACCCTGGTGACCCGAACGGGTGCGCAAGGCGCCCGTCTTAATCCGCAGCGCGGCCGTCGCTTGGGTGACGAACCCATGCTTCGGACCGCACGCCGGCCGCGTCGCGCCGCGCGCCGCGTCATCGGGCAATGACGACTTCACCGGGCTCGAGGCGCGACGGTTACCGTCTGATGACGGCGCTGATGCTCGCCAGCTTTTTTGCATTTGCCGACCGCAACATCTTCTTTTTGCTGATGCCTGCGATCGAAAGTTCCCTGCGCATCAACGACACCAGGATCAGCCTGTTGGCCGGGGCGGCATTTGCGGTCTTTTACAGCGTCATGGCCATACCGTTCGGCTGGGCCGCCGACCGGGTCAATCGGCGCAACCTGATCGTTGCGGGCATTCTCTGCTGGTCCGTGGCCACAGTCCTGTGTGGCCTGGCGAGGACGTATGAGGAGCTCTTCCTCGCGCGAGTCAGCGTCGGCGTCGGTGAGGCAACGCTCATTCCGACTGCGATTTCGATGATCGGCGACAGCTTCCCCTTCGAAAGCCGTGGTCGCGCGATAGGCTTCTTCACTGCCAGCGTGATGCTGGGCGCGGGCCTTGCGCAGGTGGTGGGCGGTTATGTGCTGCATGCGCTGCAGGGCGTCGGCGTCATACGATTGCCGGTATTCGGCATATTGCGGGTCTGGCAGGCAGCATTCGTCGTCGTCGGACTGCCCGGGTTCCTGGTGGCCGCCTTCACACTCTGGGTACGCGAGCCGAAGCGTACCGGGTGGGTCCGCACGACAGGCCGCGGCGCTGACGCTGTGCAGCCGACTACCCTGAGCGCACACATGCGCACGCACAAAGCAGCGTACCTGCTGACACTTGGAGCGTATACCGCATTTTCATTCGCCAGCTTCGCGATCGTGCCGTGGGGTCCCACGTTGCTGGTCCGCAATTTCCATCTCTCGGCCGGCGATGCCGGAATGCTGCTGGGTGTCGCCACGCTGCTCGGTGGTGTCCCGGGTACCGTAGCCGGCGGAATGCTCGGTGACCATTGGGGGAAGATCGGCCTGATCGGCGCCCGTTTCCGTTTGACGATTCTGTGGTCATTGGCCATCGTCCCGACCATTGTGGGCATCACTTTGTCCGGCGTAACGCTCGCCGTGGTGTCCTGGTTTGCGCTGTTCTTCATTCAAAGCATGTGTTATGCGAGTGGCACCGCCGTAATGCAGGACATGACGCCACCGCGTCTCCGGGGACGCGCCGTTGCGGTCTGGTACCTGGTCACGGGCGTCGGTGGGTACTCGATAGGACCGACGGCCACTGCCGTGGTGACCGATCTGGTGTTTCACCGACAGACGATGCTTCCCTATTCTATTCTCATCGTGACGATTTTCGGAGCAGTCGTGACGCTGCCGCTCGGCTGGTGTGGACTGCGGCCGTTTCATCGCGCACGGGAAGCGGTGAAGCTCGGGGAGGGCGCGCTCAGCTGAGATTTATGAGAGGTGCGCGTCGGAATGCACGTCATGCCAGGGATTGCCGATCATGCCGGTCGAGCGGTCGACCCGGTTCACCATGCGTGCATGATCGTTGCGGATGAACCACCGCAGATTGATGCCGAATATGTCGAGCGCCCGATCAAGATAGCCGTCGAAGCGGCCCGCAACATGGGGCGTGATGATGACGTTATTCATCTCCCAAAGAGGACTCGTTGCAGGCAGCGGCTCCGGGTCGTTGGCGTCCAGCCCCGCGCCGCCGATCCGCCCGTCCCGTAGCGCAACAGTCAGCGCCGCGCTGTCGACAAGCGGGCCGCGCGCCACATTGATCAGAAATGCGGTCGGTTTCATCGCATCCAGAAAGCATCGGTCCACCATACCGACATTGGTACTTTTCAGGGGGGCGAGCAGCACCACGTAGTCACATAGTCCGAGCATCTTCCGTTGGTCGGCTGGTGCGTAAATGCGCTCGAAGCCGGCCACTGCTCCCGTTCGACCGCTGAGGCCGAGGGTCCGCATGCCGAGAGCCCGACACTTTCCGGCGAGTGCTTCGGAAATCACCCCGACCCCGACAATGCCGATGGTTTTACCCGATAGAAGCAGTGAATTCCACGGAACCCAGCGCTTTGCGCGTTGATCGCGTTCCGCTCTGCGAAAATCCCGGCTCAGCGCGAACATCATGCTCAGAGCCGCTTCGGAAACCGGATCGGCATGCATGCCCCGCGTATTGGTGATGATGACATCAGGGCGGCCGTGGGTACGCAAGAAATTCTCGTTCATAATGTTGCGCATATCACCGGCGAAAAAGGAAGTATTTGAAATACCATTCAATTCCGAATTTCTGCGCGCATCCTGCACGGCGGCTTCCACATATTCCACGCCTACCACTTTTCTGGCGCGGCGGGCCACGAAGTTGGCAATCGTACCGGTACCGGTGTACAAATCGTACAC
>JAKAFQ010000582.1 GCA_021817875.1 Pseudomonadota bacterium | reverse complement strand
GGGTCGATCCCTTGGGAGGCGAGGTCGCGAGCCTTTCGCGCTTCCCCTCGGGCCTGGTCGATCGTCATACCCGGGAAGCGCCCGAGCGCGATGCGAGTCTCCTCGCCCTTGAACTTGAATCGCAGTAACCAGGTTCGGGAGGGCTTGCCGTCGGCGAGCGCACGGACGCGGAGCTGCAGCCCCGTTTGCCCGGGATCGGTGTATGTTCCCGGGGGGAGGGTGGACACACGGGTGGACACAAACCGCGAGGTATGTGTCCGATTAGCGACCCTTTGCTGCTTTGCGCTCACCCCGGGAGACCCTTGGTTGTGTCCACCTTGTGTCCACTTTACTAGAAAAAGGGTGAAATGCAATTAACTGGTATGGAAGCATTGAAACGCTACGTAAATAGGGATTTGCGTATTCATTCCGTTTCAGGTAATTTCACCTCCGGACAGCCTAGGAGTGCATGGGGTGCAAGGGGTCGCAAGTTCGAATCTTGTCGCCCCGACCAATTAAAACAGCCACTTACGAGTCTCCGCGGAGAAAAAAACTCCTCCCAGCCGCGCCCCGGGGGGCAGTTCGGGGGGGCAGTTTGCGCAGACTCGCGCGCCACGGCCGCCGGCCCGGCAGACATCTGGACGCGATAGGCTCCCGATCGGAGTCCGGCGCGGAGGGCGCAGTGGCTGCGATCAACATTCCGGTGGGCCCCGGCTCCCTGATCATCGGCGCGCGGTACATGGGCGATTTCGCCCAGCCGATCGACCTCGCCGACGTCAACTACACCGTTCACTTCGAAGTGTCCCTCGGCCGCGCAGATTCGTCCGGCCCTATCCCCGCGTTCACGCGACGCGACCTTGAGAGGGAGTAGCGGGCCGCAGCGGTGATCACGCGCGCGACTCCATGGCGTCGCGGGCGGCGTTGATCCGCGCCATCTCGCCGGCGTCGCCGCCGCGGTCCGGATGGTGCTCGCTGGCAAGCCGCCGGTAGGCGCGATCGACCTCGGCATCGCTGGCGTCGTGCGCGACGCCGAGAACTTGCAAGGGCTGCTCCGGCGCCAGCAGTGCGACGAATCCGGTGAATGCGCGGTCCAGGATCTCGGCGCCGCCGTGGCGCTCGATCGCGCGCATCGCCTCGAGCGTAGCGGCGATCGCCGCCAGGTTATCGGCGACGCGGTCGTAGCGGTCGACGGCGATGTACTGCTGCCGGCCGCCGTCCTGCCAGTAGATGGACGCGCCGGGATCGGTGGGCTCCGGCTGACCGGACCGCGGCGCGCCGTCGAGGCGCAGGACGACATTGGTCGAAACGATCGCGCGGTGCGCAGGGACAGCCATCCGCTCGAGCTCGTCGGCGCAGCGCTGGCGCCCGACGGCCAACGTGAGGGGCCGCCGTGACATATACGAGGGGGAACCGTTCAAATATTGCCGCTCGCCGCGCGCGAACCGGGCGTGGGTGCGATTGCTTCGCTCGGTCCGCTTTCAGCCCGGCGGCCAGACGAGCGGGAACGCAGTGACTCCGCCATCGCGATTTCTCATCGTCTCTCCTACAAATCAGGTCAGCGGTTCAAATGCGCTCCGAGGCGCCATTTTACGCACTCGCTTGTCTAATATCCGGCCTTGGCCGGTAGCGCCCTCGCCACGAACTTCTGGCCGACCGGCGTATCGATCGGCACCAACTCATGCGACCCACAGGCTTGGCAACACCACCGTGCGGTGCTGCGCCGCCACAGCGCATAGATCACGCCGAGAACGATGCCGCAGCAGAGCAGGATGAACGTGATCCAGCCGCTACCGCGGTACCGCAGCTTGGGTGCGCCCCACGTTCCGCATTTTGTACAGACCAAATCTTTAGGGGGCTTCATTGGCTTTCTTCCTGCACTATTCCGAGCTCGAGGACGGGGGCCCACACATCGGATCGGAGCCGCAACCTAACGTTCTCACGCCAAAGGCCCCGCAACTGCCATGCAGTTTACCGGTAATCGGTATATTATGCACAGATGATAAAGAGCTTCCGGAGCGCCGAGACCCAGAAGCTCTTCGAGACCGGGCGGTCCAAACGATTTGGTTCAATCGTGAAGGTCGCTACGCGCAAGCTTGCTCAATTGGATGCGGCGGAAACGCTGGAATTCTTGAGATCGCCGCCTGGCAACCGCTTGGAGCCTCTGGCGGGCGATCGCACCGGGCAGCATAGTATCCGTATCAACGACCAGTGGCGTGTGTGCTTTCGATGGACCGCGACCGGGCCGGAAGACGTGGAGATCGTCGACTATCACTAGGAGGCAATGGGAATGGCGTTCAAGAATGGCATGCGTCCGGTGCATCCTGGCGAGGTTCTGAGGGAAGACTACCTGAAGCCGCTTGGTATGAGCGTCAATGCGCTGGCCAAGCGGCTTGCCATACCCACCTCTCGGCTGAACGACATCGTACTCCGGCGACGTGGCGTGACACCGGATACCGCGATGCGGTTGGCGCGGTATTTCGGTGGGGACGCGCGGTCGTGGCTCAACCTTCAGACTGCGCACGATTTGCGCGCCGCGGAGATTGAGCACGCCAAAGAAATCGATCGAGCCATACAACCCAGGCGAAAGTCCGCCTAACGAGTTGGGTGCCCGGATAGTGCAACGTTTCTTTCGCAGATTTGATTGCGGTGGCTCGGTCTAATCGTCAGGCCGCTACCTCCTCTCGAACCGGATTCAGCAAGCTTTCCATCGCCATGTATCGCCGTTTGCCCCAGCGGGTCGAGGCGATGTGCCGCAGCCGCGCGGCGACCAACATCAACGCCGAGTGACCGTCCGGGAACGCGCCGACGACGCGCGTTCGGCGCCGGATCTCGCGGATGATCCGCTCGAGCGGATTATTGGTGCGTAACTGTCGCCAGCGATTTCTCGGGAACGCGTAGTACGTCAGCGTCTCGTGGCCGCGCGTCTCGACGAGATCGGCGGCTTTGCCGAGCTTCATCGCGCGCAGCCTCGCAACGACCTCTTTGGTCTTCGACTCCGCGGATGCTCGATCCTCCTGGGCGTGGATCGCCTTGAGCATGCGTGCCACGTCTGCGATAGGGTCATTGGGGCCTCATCGTGCGAGTCGGTCGAGCATCACGACGGTGACACTTTCGATGGGGAGCAACTCTCAAGAGGCCGCCAAGAGAGTTGCATCTGTCGATTTCTTTTACAGTTCACCGACGCGCAACGATCAGGACAGTTCTAAGTAAGTCAAAATAATATGTTTTCGCGATACGGCACGAATATTGCTTATTATCGGCAATTATCGCGCAGCGTCATCGACGATACAGGGCGCGTGCGTCGATTGGTAACCGCAGTGAATCGGGGGCTCGATGGTAACGAACGATGGTCGATCGGCAACGCAGGGAGTGTCGAGTATGGTCCGCG
>JAKAFQ010000581.1 GCA_021817875.1 Pseudomonadota bacterium | reverse complement strand
CGGGGCCGGCATGCCGAGCGCCTCGAGCGGCATCAGGTTGCTCGACTGATCGAGCAGACGCATCACGACCGATTCGCCGTATTGCGTCGGCATGGTCGAGAGACGCACATCGATGGTCTTGCCCGCGACTTTGACCGAAAAGCGCCCGTCCTGCGGCAAGCGCTTCTCGGCGATGTCGAGTCCGCTCATCAGCTTCAACCGCGTGGTGAGCGCGCTCGCCACGCGCCGTCCGCCGGCGATCACCTGTTCCTGCAGATGGCCATCGACCCGCTGGCGCACCCTGAGCGCGCTCTCGCCGGGCTCGATGTGCACGTCGGACGCGCCGACCTGCATGGCGTCGTGGAATACTGTCTGGATCAGACGGATGACCGGCGCATCGGCGGAGCCCTCCTCGGCGGCGAGTCGCTCGATGTCGATGCCGGTATCCGCCAGCTCCTCACCCACCTCCTGGGCAATCGAGGCGATCTGCTCCGTGCGCCGATACATGACATCGATCGCTCTGAGCAGGTCCGTCTCCTGCACCAGCGCCAACCGCACCGGTCGGCGCAGCGCGGCGCCCAGCTGATCGTAAGCGAACAGATCGGTCGGGTCGGCCATGCCGACCATCAGACCACTCGAGTCCTCCCGCAGCACCAGGGCGCGGAAGCGGCGCGCCTGCGCCTCGGGGAGCAGCCGGACCGTCTCGGGAGCGAGCTGCAGCTGGCGCAGGTCGAGATAGGGAATCTGCAGATGCTTGGCCAGTGCCTCGTGAAAGGCCTGCTCACCGACCATGCCGAGATCGACCAGCACCCGGCCGAGCCGCCGGCCGGTGCGCGACTGCTCCGCCAGGGCCTGCTTGAGCTGCTCGGCGCTGATCAGCTTCTGCTCGAGCATCACCTCGCCGACGCGCACCCGCTTGCGGCGTGATATCTCGCTCATTGCGGCAGCTTCCCGGCCGCCTTCGAATCGGCCAGCATGCCCGAGCCGCCGACGACCAGCGCCCGCAGCAGCACCACGAGCTCGATCTTGTTCTTCTGATCCTGGTCGCTGCGGAACAGTCTGCCGATGCCCGGGATGTCCCCGAGTACCGGCGTCTTGTAGTGCTGGCGGTCGATGGTCTGCTGCATCAGCCCGCCGATCACCACGATCTGCCCGCTGCGCGTGCGCACGATGCTGTCCGACTCGCGCACCGAGCTTTCGGCGAGCGGCAGGGTATTGGGCGTTCCATCGACCTGATAGGTCACGGTATTGGTGGTCACCGTGCTCACCACCGGATGGATCTGCAGCAGGATCTCCCCGTCGGCGGTAATCTGCGGCGTCACATCCAGGGCCACGCCCGAGAAGAACGGCGTCAGGATGACGTTGTTCGATGTCGAGGTCGCCGTGCCCGTCGTGGTCTGGCTTTGGACGCCGGTGACGTAGAACTGGTCGACCCCGGCCTTGATGATGGCCATCTGATTGTTGAGGGTGGCCACGCGCGGGCTGGACAGCACGTGGGTGTGACCCTCGGTGCTGAGCAGCTGGATGAAGGCGTTGAAATTCGTGAAGTCCGCCGCCAGCGTGAACGCCCCGCCGAGACTGTTGTTGACGAACCCGTTGATCGGGTTGCCCGGACTGACGTTGATCGGCACGTTGGCGGGGGTGAGCGGATTGGACTGAAAGCCGGCCGGTCCCTGCGGACTCGCCTGACCAATGAAGTAGTGACTCGCCCCAAGCTGCAGCACCTTCGACCAGTCGACACCGGCCTGGTAGGCGTTGTTGAGGTCCACCTCGATGATCTTGGCCTCGAGCACCACCTGACGAGTGACCGTCTGCTCGGTCTCGTTGAGGTACCGCGTGATGTCGCGCAACTGATTTGGATAGGCCCGCACGACGACCATCCCGGACTGCGGATCGACGACAACGCTGCTGCCCGGCTGATCGGCCACCATGGCGTGCAGGGTTGCAGTGAGGCTGCCCCAGAAGTTCGAATTGTTCCGGGTGATGATCGACGTGCCGGACGTATTGATGGTGGTCCGATCGTGCCTGGGACCCACGGTGGCGGTGCTCGGCGTCTGCATCGAGGCGCTCGTCATCGCCCCGCCGTTGTCGTACTGGGTATTCGTGCCCTGCGTGATCTGACCGGAGTCGATCTGGGTATTGGAGACCCCGTAGCGCTGCACGTCGAGGTAGCTGACGTGAAAGATCCGGGTCTCCAGCGTCGCCGGCAGGACCAGGTATCCGACCGGCGTCTTGCGGAAGTCGTAGCGATTCAATTCGCGGACCGCATTCAGCACCTGCGGCAGCGTAACGTCACGCAGCGACATGGTGACTGTGCCAGTCACATCGGACCGCAACAGGATGTTCTCGGCAGCCGCCTCGGACAGTGCGGCGAACACCAGTCGCGCCGGCGCCTGACGGACGTTGACGCCGAAGTGCACGCCCCCGGGCGCGCCTGCCGGAGCGCTCGCGGCACAGCCCGCCGTCGGCAGCGGCGCCGCGACGGTCAGCTTGCGTCCACGTTCGGCGTATTCAACGCCCTGCGGGGTGATCGCGAGGATCTCGCGGCCCGCGAGGCGATCGCCGACCTGCACCAGCTGGTCATCGAGGATCGCGATGCTGCGCCCTGGGCGGCAGACGATGCCCTGCAGCGTCATGGCCGGCGCCGGCCGGCTCCAGGGCGTCAGACCCGGTGGCCGCATGGGATCCTGCAGCGACTGGGCATGCGTTGCGCCTGCACAGATCCAACTGGACAGGACGAGTCCGCAGACGAGAGTGGCAGCTGATGGGCGGTTCACAGGTCGATCCATTCTGGGTTCATGCTGAGGGTTCCGAGCCGCACCGTGACCCGGGCGGTCGGATAATGGGTCACATCAAGCTGCAGGCTCTGCCAGTAGAAATGCCAGCGCAGCTGCTGCAGCGCCTGCAGGTAATCAAGCACATTGAGATAGCTGCCCTGCAGCACCAGTACCATGGCGTGCACATACGGACCCTGTGCCTGCGGCGATTGCGAGTCCGGCTGAGACGGCAGTGAGGCGGCCGGGTCCGCCTGCCCCTGCGTCCCATCGGCCGTCGGCGCACCGGCGAGCAGCGGATAGGGCGGAAGACTCCGCAGGCTGATCAGCTCGACGCCCTGCTGGCGCGCGAGCACGTCGTGAATCACCTCGCTCATGCGCTGCGGCGGAATCAGACCCGCCGATTGCGAGCGCAGCCGCGCGGTGACCCGCTCAAGCGTCTTGTTGAGATCGCGCGATCGCTCCACGTCCGCGACCACTGAACTCGTGCCGACCGCCGCAGACGCCGCGCCGGACATGCTCTGATCCTGGTTGCTGATGTCGGTGAGCTGCGCGGCGAGCGCTTGACGGCGCGCCTCGAGGCCGCGCAATGCCAGAACGTTGAACAGCGCAACGATCA
>JAKAFQ010000580.1 GCA_021817875.1 Pseudomonadota bacterium | reverse complement strand
TGAGCGCATCAGGCGATGCTGGGTGTGCCGGAAGTGGGATCCTCTTGATTTTCGTGCAGTGACCTACGGTCCTCAGGAGTACCGGTTTCTACATGGCGGTGAGCCGCCGGCCCGGCGGTCATTTCGGGCGTGATAGTCGTCGCCGAGGCGTTGGAGGCGACGGGAATTTCGCTATCCGGTGAGTCGCAGCGGGCACGAGGGGGTGGGTTCGAGGCGCTCGCGGAGGAATCTCTGGAAAGAGCAGGCCTCGCCGCAATGCGCGAGAAAATCCGGCAGCGAGTGACGCGGCGCCACAGCGGTCACAAGCTCGGAAGGGACGATCCCAGGGCGGATGGTGCGCAGCCAGGAGCCGAAGGACGACCAGACCAAGGACGCATGTTGGATCGCGAGGGTCTGCAGCAGCCCCTGGGCGATCACGCCGACTTGAATGTGGCGGTGGTAGGCGGCGAGCTTGCGGCGCACGGCCTGGCGATAGCGCTCGGAAGCACGATGCAGGTGCTGGGTGCCGGAGCCGCGGGAGGTCCTCGGCATGGCGCGCAGCCAGAAATGTAGGCGTAGGAGCCGAGCGCCCGCAAGGCGTGTTTGACGGATAGCTCGATCTTGAAGCGTAGGCCGTAGAGGCAGATGACCTCGATCGGAGGAAGATCGAGGTCTGCGGTGAGGAAGATCGAGCGGCTGCAGGTGGGATGCTCGACGAGCACGAAGCGCATGAGGGTGCGCACAGGGCGCCAGATCAGGTCGCGGCAGAGATATCGGATAGTCACGTCGCGCTCGCCGTAGACGGGGCTGTCGGCCTCTTGCCAGGACTGCGGGTCCGAATCGAAGAGGTTCCACCGCTTGATCTTGCGGCCGTACAGGCCCGGCCGGCCTCGTTTGCGCCGACCGGTCGGTGTGGGGGCCGGTAGGTAGGCGACGGCGTTGCGTCGCACGCGCGAGATCAGATGGCTACCGCGCAGGCGCTGGGCGACGGTCTTGCAGCCGTAGAAGGCGTCGGAGACGAAATAGAACGGCTCGGCAAGCCCCAGGCGCTCGAGCAGATCACAGCACTTGCTCGGCAGGGTTCTGTGATCGCGGTTGGTGAATTTCAACCCCTCGTGGATGCGTCCGGCGAGCGGAACGGCGAAATGGGAGTCGGCGGCTGCAACCAGAGCCGAGACCACCTGCACGGAATGACCCATGATATAGGCGGGCTTGGTGTTGCTGTCCCCAGGCTGGTGCATGAGCTCCACGGCTGGCATTTTCCGCCCCGCCTTGACCACCTTCAGGCCGTCGCCGAGCAGCGTCGGGCGGCCGGCCACTCGATGCACCGGTAACGTCTGCATTACCCGCTGTACTCAGCGCCGCGTGAGCGCATCGACGTCCACGGTCGAACTGTGGAAGAAGTCGAGCAGCCGGTCATAGCAGCTCGCCACCAGATCCGCGCCTACGAGCACTTCCGGGCGCTCACCGAAGAATGGGTCAGGCTCAGTATCGAGCTGTGCCGGCTGCTGATGCGCTCCGCGGCGCGTCCATTACGCGCCCGCAGGTGATTTGCTCACAGCGTGGGCAAACGAGCTCCGCAGCACCCCTTCGAAGACAACCCTTTCGACGAGGGGTTCGCCGATTGGATGGACTCCCCCGAAGGGCAAGTCTCCCGCGAGGTCTCCGACACCGAATGGGAGCTACTCGAGCGCGCCGACCTGGCCCCCCGCAATCGCGAGATCATCTGGGACGACGGTAGAGCCTTCGGCATCGAGGAGTGCATCGAGCACATCCACAAGCTGTCACCCTGACTTCCCGCCCCAACTCATCGAAACCCACCTGCTCTCGTGGCTCGAATGCGGCTTCGTCCCAAAGGGCTACTCGGAGACTCAGATGGATAAGTTCGATGAGAGGGTCGAGCGCTGGATCAATGACTACCAACGCCAGCGTCCGGGGTGCTGATCAGGGGCAAGAACTCGATAGTCTCAAGTACCGTATGTTATTGCACGAAAATCAAGGGTACCCCAGCAGAGAAGCTCTTGCCGATCGCTCGATCCGTTGAATCGCACGCGCGCCACGCCCCGCTCCCCGCGGTTGCTGCCGGAAATCTGAAAGCCGTAAACGGCCGGTTGCAGCCTTTGGCGGTGTGGTGGCATCGAGCGGGGGCGGTTTTCATCTCCGGCGCGTGACGCGGTGGGATCATTCCGCGCCCCCTTGCGCCGGTCGCCATATCGCGAGATACTATCAAGAACTATAATAGCTCTATCTATGACAACCGACCAGTTTCGCAGCCTGGGTTTTCTGCTGAAGGACGTCAGCCGCCGCTATACGCGCCGCTTCGAGGAGCGCGCACAGCGGCTCTCACTGACCCTGCCGCAGTGCCGGGCACTGGTTCACCTACAAAGCAACGAGGGCGTCAGCCAAAAGCGGCTGGCGGAACTCGCCGATGTCGATCCCATGACGCTGGTGCGCATTCTCGATCGTATGGAGGCCGACGGGTGGATGCAGCGGCGCTTCGACCCGAGTGATCGGCGTGCCCACACGTTGTGGCTGACCCCCGCGTCCGCGCCCGTGCTCGAACAGATCTGGCAACTGCTCACCGAAACGCGCACGGAAATGCTGCGTGGGCTCTCGAGCGAGGAGCGCGAAATGCTGCTGACACTACTGGAGCGCGTGCACGCCAATTTGACGGCGCTGGCACCGCTGTCGTCCGAAGCGGATTCCGGCGCTGAAGCCGGCCGCAGGTCCACGAGGTCCGACCGATGAATGATTCCGGGCAAACGGACGATTCGCCGCACACTCCGGCACCGGCGGTGCGGCCGCTGCGCGCGCGGCTGCGCCGGCCGCTGTTGTGGGGCGTGCCTCTGCTGGTGATCGCGGCGGTTCTGTATTTCTACCTCACCAGCGGTCGTTATGTGTCGACCGATGATGCCTATCTGCGGGCGGCCCAGGTAGCCGTCAGCGCCGATGTCTCCGGCCGCGTGGTCGCCCGCTATGTGCACGACAACGAGCTGGTGCGGCGAGGCCAGATTCTCTTCCAGCTCGATCCGCGGCGGTTCCGCATCGCGGTCGAGGCCGCGCGCGCGCACCTTGCCGCCGCGCGGCTCGCTGTCGAGTCGCTCGAGGCCGATTACCGGGCCGATCAAGCCGCGCTCGCCTCCGCACAGAGCCGGCAGGATTACGCCGAGCGCGAGTACCGCCGCCAGGTGCGCTTGCTCAAGATCGGTGTCTCCTCGAAATCCCAATTCGACCGCGCGCAGCTCGCTCTGCGCCAGGCGCGCCAGGCGGTTTCGGGCGCGCAGCAGCAGATCGAGGCGGTACTCGCCCGGCTCGGCGGCCGTCCCGACATTCCCTTGGACCAGCACCCGCAGGTCGCCGAGGCGCAGGCCGCGCTCGATCACGCGCTGCTCGA
>JAKAFQ010000036.1 GCA_021817875.1 Pseudomonadota bacterium | reverse complement strand
CAACAAGCCGGTCAGCGTCGGCTGGCGGGTGAGCCACGGATGCATCCACCTGTTTCCGGAGGACATCAAACAGATCTTCTACCTGGTGCCGAACGGTACCGAGGTGCGTGTCGTCAACCAACCGTACCTGTTCGGCTGGCACAACGGCAGGCTCTACATGGTGGCCTATGGCCCCCTGAAGGGCGACAAGCGGCCCTGGAAAACCGACTGGCGCCGTCTGCTGCCGACCCTGCTCACCCGTGCCGATCGGCTGCAGTTGCGCAAGCATCACCAGAAGATCGACTGGTCCCGGGTCGCGCGGCTCGTCGCCGCCCCGCGCGGCGTGCCCGTGCCCGTCTCGGGCAGAGACGGCGGAGGTCTCGCACAGGTGCTCGCCGATGCGCCCCGGGTTCAGAACAGGCTCCCGGCCGGCTCCACCTGGAACGGCAGGACCGATCTGCCGCTCACCAGCGCGCAGTTCCGCAAGGCCTACGCCGGCACGTTCACCCCGGCGCAGCAGAAGGCGCTCGCGGCCGTCGATGAGCTGCCCCGGCCCGCCCCGGCCCACGGCCCCTCGCGATGTGCGTCACATCATTGCGCGCGCCAACAGGGGGCGGCGCACGCCTCGGGCACGCCGGAACCTGTGCCGGCCGACCACCACGGAACCTGAGCGGGGCCTGCACGGGCGGCGCTGCACCACGGGGGCCGTACCGGGCTGATCCGACCCGCGCCGCCGGCGCGCGGGGGTTCAGGCCCCGACCGATGCCTGTCGCGCGTGTCCGTCAGGCGAGGTCGATCGCCTCGGCGCGCGCGGACTGCATGGGCTTGCCGCCCGGATCGTTCCTGCGGAAAAAGGATAACAGCGCGCACAGCAGCGAGACGCCGACCAGGGTCACCATGACCATGTGGAAACCTTCCATGAAGGCAGGCTTGCTGGCGAAGACCAGCGATTCCCGGTCCCCGTGCGGGGCTCCCGCACCTGCGATGCGGGCGGTGCCGAAGGCAAGGAACACCATGCCTGAGATGTCGACACCGAGGATGACCCCGAGAGAGCGCATCATGTTGAGCAGGCCGCCGGTCATGCCCAGCTGGTCACGGGGCGTCGCCGCCATGGTGGCCCGGTTGTTGGCCGGGGTGAAAAAGCCGAGCCCGGCGCCGAGAACCACCATTTCGACGATGAGTCTGGCCGGCTGGGAGGTGCTGCGCGAAAAAATGAGCAGCAGGGAACCGAGACTGAGCAGCAGCGAGCCGCTGACCAGGAAAACACGCGAACCGAAGCGGTCGCATGCGTGGCCGGCGAACGGGGCGAGGACGGCCATCGAGAGCGGCACGGCGGTGAGCATGATCCCGGTGCGACCGGCGCTGTATTTCAGCGCTTCCTCGAAGTAAAACGGCAGCAGGAACAATACGCTGAACAGCGTGTAATAGGCGAGCAGGCTGGTGACGTTGCCCGCCGCGATCGTGTAGCGGCGAAACAGGCTGAGATCGATGGTCGGATGTCTGATGATCAGTTCCGTCACGACGAACGCCACGAGGCAGACCATGCCCAGCGCCAGCTGCCACAGGATGGGCGCCGAGGTCCAACCGGCCGACCCCGCCTCGTTGACCGCCAGAACCAGCCCGATCAGTCCTGCGGTCAGAAATGCGCTGCCGAGATAATCGATCTTCACGCCGGCGCGTTTCGGGTGGTATCGCGGCAGCACCAGCCGCGCCGCGATCGCCCCGGCGATCCCGATCGGTACGTTGACGTAGAAGATGAGCCGCCAGCCGGCGAACGTGACCAGCATGGCGCCGATGAACGGTCCGAGCGCCATGGCCGTGCCCTGGACCGCGGCCTGTGCGCCGAGCGCCCGGCCGAGTTCCCGGCCGCGGAACACCTGGGTGATGAGCGCCACGGAATTGGCCTGCAGCAACGCGGCGCCGACCGCCTGCAGGGAGCGGGCGAGGACCAGGGTGGTGATGCCGGGCGCCAGGCCGCACAGCGCCGACCCGACCACGAAAATGCCGAAGCCGATGTTGTACAGACGGCTGCGGCCGAAGATGTCGGCGAGACGCCCGACGATCGGCAGGGCAAGCGCCAGCACGATCATGTAGGCCATCGACACCCATTCGACGAACGCCAGGCTCGTTCCGAACTGTCTCTTGATCGTCGGCAGCGCGATGTTGACGATGGTGACGTCGAGAGCCGACATGGTCGCGCCGATCAGCACGACGCCGAGAACGCCCCACTGCCAGCGGCTGCGTCCCGCCATGCCGCGCCTGCGTGAACCTCTGCGGGACGACAAACCTGAATGTTGCACCAAAGTGAACCTCGCCCCTGGCGGTGTGGTTTATCCAGTCTGCTGCGATTCAACGGCGGCAATGCTGCCCATGGCATCCTTGCGGCGGGCAACGAGGGCGCGGATTGTACATTGCGGGCGTTGCGCCTGGTAGTGCGTTGCCCGGAGACCCGCAAGCGGCGCAACACGACCAACATCATCCCTCTGGCCATATGGAAAGTGCATGGGCCCGTTGTCGTAAAGGCATGCGCTGCCGCGCCGGGAGGTGAACGGCGGCCCGATCTGCGGCATCGGTCGCGGTCGGCTGCGCAGCGCCGCCGCCGCGGCGTCCTGACGCGCCATGCCGGTCATCCGGGCCGGCCGTGAGCCGCTCGACTGTGCAGATGCGCTGTCGTGGCCGCAGGGGCGCGCTGATCGGTGCTGCCGCGCGACGTTCGCATGACGGCAACGATGTCGCCGCTCAACCCCGGAGCTCGCCCGGTTGCCGGCCATGCGGGTGGGTGGTAGGGATCTGCGCGCGTGGCGCCCGCTTGCGCACCACGTGCATCAGTCGGTAGCCGAGCAACACCGCCAGTGCGCCGCCATAGAGCAATGGCTCGCGCACGTCGATCTTTTCCTGCCAGTAGTAGTGCCACACGCCGAGAACGGCGGCGACGTACACCAGCCGATGGAGTGTGCGCCAGCGCCGGCCGAGCCGGCGCATCATGCCCTGGGTGGAGGTCACCGCCAGCGGAATCAGCAGCAGGAATGCGGTAAACCCGATCGTGATGTAGGGCCGCTTCGCGATGTCCGCGCCGACCATGCGCCAGTCGAGATCGAGGTCCAGCACCACGTAGACCGTGAAGTGCAGCACCGCGTAGAAGAAGGCAAACAGTCCGAGCATCCGGCGCAGGCGCAGCAGGTGCGTCAGCCCGGAGAGTTGGCGCACCGGGGTGATCGCCAGGGTGAGCAGCAGGAAATTCAGCGCCGTCTGGCCGAACTCGAGCTCCAGGAACTTCACGGTATCGACGGCCGGAATGAGGCCGAACCAGCCGAACACGTGGCCGGCGATCCAGCCGAGGGGTGTCAGACTGGCGAGAAACAGCGCCGGCTTGTAGATGCGCCGGTAACGTCGCTCGACACCGGAGCCGGCGAGCCGCTCGAGAATCGATGGCGAGGCTGGCGTCATGCGCGAGGGCGCCGGTTTCAGAAATACCGGCGCAGATCCATGCCCCGGTACAGGTTGGCGACCTCCGCGGCATAGCCGTTGAACATCAGCGTCGGCTGGCGTTCATGGAAAAATGGGTTGCCGATCCGTCGCTCGGTCGCCTGGCTCCAGTCCGGGTGGGGCACGTTCGGATTGACGTTGGCGTAGAAGCCGTATGCATCGGGGTTCGCCTGGCTCCACGTGGTCGCTGGCTGATGCTCGGTGAAACTGATGCGCACGATCGCCTTGATGCCCTTGAAACCATACTTCCACGGTACGATGAGCCGCAACGGCGCGCCGTTCTGGTTGGGCAGCACGCGCCCATACAGGCCGACCACCATGAACGCGAGCGGATTCATCGCCTCATCGATGCGCAGCCCTTCCCGGTACGGCCACGGCAGGATGTCGGTGCGCTGCCCGGGCATCTGGCTCGGGCGGTACAGCGTCTGGAACGCGACGTACTTCGCCCGGGACGTGGGTTTGAAACGCTTGAGCATCGCGGCGAGCGGCACACCAACCCACGGGATGACCATCGACCAGGCTTCCACGCAGCGGAAGCGGTAGATCCGCTCCTCGAGCGCGTAGGGCTTGAGAAGCTCCTCGAGCGGAAAATCACCGGTGCGCTCGGCCTCGCCGTCGACGCGCACGTTCCAGGGGCGCGTCTGCAGCTGACCGGCGTATGCGGCCGGGTCGGATTTGCCGATGCCGAACTCGTAGTAGTTGTTGTAGTTCGTGATCTGTTCCCAGGTGTCCGGCTTCTCGTTCTGGCCCGGCGCGTGGACCAGTGCGCCGACAGACTCCGCCGCATCGAGGGTGCAGGCGAGCGGCGCTCCGGAGCGTGCGGGCACCACCGCGGCGGCCGCCCGGCCGAACGCCGCGCCGCAGCCCGCGGCGAGGGCACCGGTCAGGAAGGCGCGCCGGTTGAAATACACCGCCGGCGGAGTGATCTCCGATGGGGGGATGCCGGGAATGCGGGGGATGCGTGCTGCCATGGCCGTACACCGTTTCGATGGCCGTCAACGCCGCGGGTTCCGTAAAACGTGCCGTCCGGGGCAGACCCGGATCGCGCTGCACACCGGGACCGCCGGGAAGCCCTCTGCGCGCGCTCGGCGATGCACGCACGGCACGGCGACCGGCGCCGGGCGTTCCGGTCCGGGGTTGCCTGGGACTCGCCGTGACTATACATTAACTTGTGAATCATCCGTTCCGTCCGGACTCCCGCGGATTCGCGACAGAGGTACCCATGTCGATGTCCAATGCATCCCTTCCCGTGTTCGAGATCGGTCTGAATGCGCTCGCGGCGCTGCTCGAGAAGCTCGAGGCCTATGCGGTCGCGAGGAAAGTCGATCCGGCGGTGCTGCTCAATGCGCGGCTTTTCCCGGACATGTTCGCTTTCGCCCGCCAGGTGCAGATCGTGTGCGACCAGGCGAAGAATGGCGGCGCGCGGCTCGCGGGCATCGAGCCGCCCAGGCACGAGGACAGCGAGAAGACGGTCGGCGAGCTCAGGGCGCGGATCGCCGCGACGATCGCCTTCTTGAAGACGCTCGATGCCGGTAAAATCAATGCTTCGGCCGACCGGGACATCACGTTCCCCCTGGGGCCGGATCACAAGGGGCACATGAGAGGCGCCGATTACCTCAATCACTTCGTGCTGCCCAACTTCTATTTCCATCTCGCCACGGCGTACGGCATTCTCCGTCACAACGGCGTTGAAATCGGCAAGCGGGATTTCCTCGGCGCCATTCCGATGACGATGACCTGATCCTTCCCGGTGGTGGATCCGGCCCGCGGCCGCGCCGTCGCCGGCCGGGTCTCTAGCGCAGCTGGCTGTCCTTGCTGCCGCGGCGATTGTAGCCGCTGAACCGGCCCGCCTGATGGTCGGCCGCTTCCTGGCAGGCCAGGCACAGGCGCACGCCGGGGATCGCCTGCCGCCGGGCCTGCGGGATCGCGCCGCCGCAGTCGGCGCAGTGGGTGAGCCCGGGGCCGCAGGGCAGGCGGCTCTGCGCCCGCCGGATGCCGTCGGTCACGGTGGCGTCGATCTGATCCTGTACGGCGCCGTCGCCGGCCCAGCCAGTGGCCACGGCCGGTCAGCCCTGAAAAGCACGCATCATGGGACTCATTGTACGCATCTGCCGTCGGGAGGGGGGAGGGCGGTCCCTTGCGTTCATCGTATCAGCATATATAATAGTAAATGATATTATAAAACCTGATATGCGTATCGATCGTCTCCGTCAGCTCGGTTTCCTGCTCAAGGACGTCAGCCGCCGCTACACGCGTCGCTTCGAGGAGCGGGCGCAGCGCCTGGCACTCACCTTGCCGCAGTGCAGGGCGCTCATCTACCTGGAAGGCAGCGAGGGCATCAGCCAGAAGCGCCTGGCGGAGCTCACGGAGCTCGACCCCATGACGCTGGTGCGCATCCTCGACCGGATGGAGGCCGATGGCTGGGTGCAGCGGCGCTTCGACCCGGCGGATCGCCGGGCTCATGCGTTGTGGCTGACCCCCGAAGCGAGACCCGTACTCGAACAGGTCTGGCAGCTCATCCAGGAGACCCGGGCCGAAATGCTCCAGGGACTCTCGGGCGAGGAGCGTACGCTTCTGGTGGAGCTGCTCGAGCGGGTCCACACCAACCTCACTTCACTGACGCCGTTGCCGATGGCTGAGCCGCAGTTGCCCGAGCCGGGGAAACGGGCGCAGAGGAGCTCCAGATGAACGATTCGGCCGAAGTCGACGCGCCGCTGCGGGAACACGCGCCTCCCGAGCCCGCCCGGCTCGTCGAGCCCGCCCCCGCCTCAGCGGCCGCAGCGCGCCGCACATGGCGCGAGAGACTGCGGCGGCCGCTGATGTGGGGCGTGCCGTTGCTGATGGTCGCGGCCGGAACCTATGTCTACCTGACCAGCGGGCGTTATCAATCGACCGAAGACGCTTACCTGCGCGCGGCCCAGGTGCAGATCAGTGCCGATGTGTCGGGCAGGGTCAGCCAGGTCGACGTGCATGACAACGAGGCGGTGCGCCGCGGCCAAGTGCTGTTCCGCCTGGATGACCGGGCCTTTCTCATCGCGGTGCAGGCCGCCCAGGCGCGGCTCGCCGGTGCGCGGCTCGCGGTCGAGTCCCTGAAAGCCGACTATCGGGAGAGCGTCGCCGCGTTGCGCTCGGCCGACAGCGAGCTGGCCTATGCCGGGCGAGAGTACCGCCGACAGTCCCGGCTGCTCGCGATCGGGGTGGCCTCGCAGTCGCAGGTCGATCGCGCGCGGCTCGCCCTGCAGCAGGCGCAGTCGGGCGTCACCGCTGCGCGTGAGCGCATCATGGCCGTGCTCGCCCGTCTCGGCGGCACCCCGGATCTGCCCGTGGATGCCCATCCGCGGGTCGAGCAGGCGCTGGCGGCCCGCAACCGCGCGCGGCTCAATCTGTCCTACACGACGGTGCGCGCGCCCGCCGACGGCATCGTGACGGGTGTCGATCATCTGCAGGTCGGGGGCTATCTCCCCGAAGCCACGCCCGCCTTCGTGCTGGTCTCCACCCATGACGTGTGGGTCGAGGCCGACTTCAAGGAGAACCAGCTGGCCAACATCCGGCCGGGTGACCACGCGACCGTGAGCATCGATGCCTATCCCGGCCGGACCTTCCGCGCCGTGGTGAGCAGCATCACGCCGGGCACGGGCGCGCAATTCTCGGTTCTGCCTCCGCAGAACGCGACGGGCAACTGGGTCAAGGTGGTGCAGCGGCTCGACGTGCGCCTCAAACTGATGTCGCCTCTGCCGGCGGTGCGTTCCGGGCTCAGTGCTTCGGTGACGGTCGATACGCAGTCGGGCCCGGCGCGCGCATCGGCCGCGGCGCGTCGGGGCACGGGCGCCGCCGGCTAGCGGCCGCACGCCATGCAGAACGCCGCCGTTCATCGCGTACCGATCACCATTTCGGTGACGCTGGCCACCGTGCTGCAGGCGGTGGACATGACCATCGCCAATGTCGCGCTGCCGCGCATCGGCGGCAGCATGTCGGCGACGATCGAGCAGATGGACTGGGTGCTGACGTCCTACATCGTCGCGGCGGCCATCATGACCCCGCTGTCGGGCTGGCTCGCCGGTCGTTTCGGGCGCAAGCGCGTCCTGCTGTGGTCGGTCATCGGGTTCACGGTGAGCTCGGCGCTGTGCGGTCTGGCGCAGTCGATCGACCAGATCGTGCTGTTCCGCCTCATCCAGGGCGCATCGGGAGCGGGCCTGGTGCCGCTCGCTCAGGCGGTGCTCCTCGACATCAACCCGCCGGAGCGTCACGGCCGCGCCATGGCGCTGTGGGGCCAGGGTGTGGTCATCGGACCGATGGTGGCCCCGGTGCTCGGCGGCTGGCTCACCGACAACTACAGCTGGCGCTGGGTGTTCTACATCAACGTGCCGTTCGGCATCCTGGCGGCCATCGGGCTCATGATCTACCTGCGCGAGACCGAGCCGCGCCGCTCCTCGTTCGATTTTCTCGGCTTCGGCGCCCTCAGCCTCGCCGTCGGGGCGCTGCAACTGCTGCTCGATCGCGGCGAGCTGAAGGACTGGTTCGCCTCGAGCGAGATCTGGATCGAGACGGGCGTGATGGCAGCGGCCTTCTGGGTGTTCATGGTGCACACCCTCACGGCGCGCGAGCCGTTCGTGAGCCCAGGACTGTTCAAGGACCGCAATTTTTCGGTGGGCAACATCCTCATCTTCATGGTGGGCCTGGTGCTGTTCGCAACCCTGGCGTTGCTGCCGCCGCTGCTCGAGGATCTGCTCGGCTATCCCGTGACGACTTCGGGTATCGCGATGGCGCCGCGGGGCATGGGCAGCTTCATCGCCATGACCATCGCCGGACGGCTGATCGGCCGGGTCGAGTCCCGGGTCCTGATCGGCGCCGGTCTCGCCACGACCGCGGTGTCGCTTCTGATCATGTGCGGCTATTCGACTCAGATGACCCAGGGCCTGATCTGGTCGAGCACTTTCCTGCAGGGCCTCGGCACGGGACTGGCGTATGTGACGCTCACCACGGTGACGTTCGCCACGCTTGCGACCCAGCATCGATCCGAGGGGACTTCCATGTTCAACCTGCTGCGCAATATCGGCAGCAGCATCGGTATTGCCGGTACGAGCGCTCTGCTGACGCGCAACACGCAGGTCATGCACGAGCGTCTGGCTTCGCACATCGTTCCTTACGGTGGACAGATCCGCCTGCATCCGCCGTTCAGCTTCAGCAGCCTCCGGGGGCTGACCGCGCTCAATGATGCCGTGACGCGCCAGGCGCAGATGATCGCCTACAACGACGACTTCAAGTTGATGTTTCTGATGACGCTGGCGCTGCTGCCGCTGCTGCTGCTGCTGCGGCCCAAGGCCGGACGCTCGAGCGAAGAATCAGTGGTGCTGGACTGACATGATGAACCGCCCCCAGAACCGCTCCCGCCTGCCGGTGCTCGCTACCGCTGTGCTGTCGGTGCTGTGCGCGGGCTGCGTGGCCGGCCCCCGGTTCCATCGCCCGCACGGGCCTCTGCCGGCTCGATATCGCCCGAGCGCCGGCCCGGCCCGCGCCGCGGCGCAGCGTGCTCCGGTCGGCATCGCCCGCTACCGCCAGCGGATCGAGCTCGGTGCCCGGCAGGCAGGGCCCTGGTGGGCCGCGTTCCGTTCGGCGCAGCTCGACCAGCTGATCCGCCAGGCTTTGGCCGACAATCACGATCTCGCCGCCGACGAGGCGGCCGTGCAGCAGGCGCGGGAGGCGGTCACCGTGGGCGCGTCAGGCCGCTATCCCCAGGTGATGGCAGACGCCTCGGGCGGGCGGCAGAAGTACGGGGCGAATTTCCTCGGGCCGGATGTGTTCCCGCCGTTCAGCTACCTGGCGTTCGGCGCCAGCGTCAGTTACAGACTGGACTACATCGGGGCCGTTGCGCGCACAGTCGAGGAACGCCGGGCGCTGCTGCAGTACCGCCGGAGCGAGCTGCAGGCCGCGCGTCTGGTCCTTTCGGGGGAGGTGGCATCGCAGGTCGTCACGATCGCGGCCGCCCGCGCCGAGATCCGGGCGGTCAACGGCCTGTTGGCCGAGGATCGGACCAACCTCGGGCTGGTGCGCCGCGCGGTTGCCGCCGGTTCCGTTCCCCGGCTCGACGTACTGACCGCGCGCACTCAGCTGGCAAGCGACCAGACGCTGTTGCCTCCACTCTATCAACGGCTGGCCGTGGCCCGTCACGCGCTCGCCGTGCTGCTCGGTCGTGCCCCTGCCACCTGGTCAGAGCCGGATCCGACGCTCGCGCAGCTCACCCTGCCGCGGCAGGTCCCGGTGAGCGTGCCCTCGCAGTTGGTCCGCCGGCGCCCGGACATCCTGGCCGCGGGCGCCGAGCTGCATGCCGCGACGGCGGCGGTGGGGGTGGCGACGGCCCACCTGTACCCGCAGATCGATCTGACCGGCAGCCTGACGCAGGCGGCGCTGCGCCCGGGGGTGTTGTTCAACCCGGCTTCCACGGCGTGGTCGCTCATTGGCGGGCTGACCGAGCCGCTGTTCGATGGCGGCAGGCTGCGCGCCGAGCGGCGCGCGGCCATCGATGTGCTGCACGAGCGGGCGCAGGGGTACCAGCAGGTGGTGCTGCGGGCTTTTCGCCAGGTGGCCGATGCCCTCGATGCCCTGCGGTACGACGCCGACCTGGTCGCGGCGCAGGCGCATGCGAGCGCGCTGTCTCGCAGCCGCCTGAGGTTGGAACGTAGGAGCTACCGTGCGGGCAACACGGGTCTGCTGCCGGTGCTCGACGCCGAGCGGCAGCGCGAACGCGCGGACCTCGGTCTGCTGCAGGCCGAGCAGCGTCAGTACCTCGATACGATCCGGCTGCTGCTGGCCTCCGGCGGCGCCCTCAAAGGGTAGACAGCCCTCCCGAGACCGCCCGGATCTTGACCACCGAGCAGGACTGGTGGGACCGGCGCACCTTGAGGCAGGCAGCCTGCGCGGCGCTCTGGCTCATCTGGGAGGAGCGTACCTCGGTGAGCTTGCTCTTGCCCGCGGGCGCCAGCACGACGACACCGGGAAGAACGCCGCCGAACTTCACCTTGATGCGTTTGGCGACGGCCTGCGCGACCGATGCGGAGCGGTACCGGCCGAACAGCACCTGGTAACCGGCCAGCTTGTCGACCTCGGCCTGTGCCTGGGCCGCCTGGGGCGCATCGGGATAGTCCTGCAGGAAGCTCTGATAGGCTGCGGCCGTGCCGGCAGACTGCGCGCTCTGCCATGCGGCCGACTGCTTGAGCGTGGTGATGGCGCTCTGCGCCGCAGCGGCATGTGCGCCATCCGGATACTGCTGCAGATAGTGCTGGTAGGCCTCGACGCTGGCGGCGCTGCGGGCGGCCCGCCACGCCTGTGCGTCCTTCAGGGCATCGATACGGTTGCGCGCCTGCTCGACGCGCGGGTCGCCGGGATGGTGCTGGATGAAGAGCTGATAGGCGGCGACGGTGTTCTGCGCGGAGGCCTTGTTCCAGTCCGCGTTCGGTGAGCTGCAGGCCGCGAGGGTGGCGGCGGCCAGGATGCAGGCGGCGTAAACTCCGATCGACGTCTTTTTCATGGCAGGCCTCGCGCGCGGACGGCTGAGCCGCGTACGTTACCTGAGAGGCGGAAAGTCCGCCAGACGCCGGGGTGCGGCCCGGGGTGGCCCATGCCGCTGCGCGGCGCCGGAGGCTAGGTAGTTGCCGCAGGGCGGCTGGGTCCGTTACTCATGCCCGGCCGGCGGCATGCTGCCTAAGCTGTCGCTTGCAGGCCAGGGCCGGTGGCGAGAGACCGCCGGACCGGGCTGACGCGCGACGTCGGCTGTGACAGCCGGGTGCGCGGTGGTGATCCCGGGAGGTAACCCTGATGATCAATGGGACCGTCGTCGATCTCTCCCGCATACAGTTTGCGGCCACCGCGCTGTATCACTTCCTGTTCGTGCCGCTGACGCTGGGACTGAGCTTCCTGCTGGCCGCGATGGAGACCGTTTACGTCACCACCGGCAAGCCGATCTACCGGCAGATGGCGCAGTTCTGGGGCAAGTTGTTCATGATCAACTTCGCGCTCGGCGTGGCCACCGGCCTGACCATGGAGTTCCAGTTCGGCACCAACTGGTCGTTCTACTCGAGTTTCGTCGGCGACATCTTCGGCGCGCCGCTCGCCATCGAGGGTCTGATGGCGTTTTTCATGGAATCGACCTTCGTCGGGCTGATGGTGTTCGGCTGGGAGCGCCTGTCCCGGGGCCAGCACCTGGCGGTCACCTGGCTGGTGGCCCTGGGCTCGAACCTTTCGGCGCTGTGGATTCTGGTCGCGAACAGCTTCATGCAGGCGCCCCGGGGCGCGGTGTTCGACCCGCTCACCCTGCGCATGCATCTCACCAGCTTCCAGCAGCTGATCTTCAGCACCGATGCACAGTCGAAGTTCGTGCACACCAGCATCGCCGGCTACGTCACCGCGGCGATCTTCGTCAGCGGCGTCAGCGCGTTCTATATGCTGCGACAGCGTCACATGGATCTCGCCAAACGCTCGTTCCGCATGGCGGCGCTGTTCGGCGTGCTGGCCACGATCGGGGTGATCACGCTGGGCGATGCCCTGGGTTTCGTCGCCGCCCGGGTCCAGCCGACCAAGCTGGCGGCCATGGAAGGGTTGTGGAGGACGCAGCCCGCGCCGATGCCGTTCAATCTCATCGCCTTCCCCAGCCAGGCCGAGCAGAAAGACCTCGGCAAGCTGCAGGTGCCGGCGGTGCTCTCGCTGTTGGTGACGCATTCGCTGCGGGGGACGGTGCCGGGGATCGATGCGCTCGAGCGCCAGGCGGTTGAGAAGATCCGCAACGGCATCCCGGCGGTGCAGGCGCTGAAAGCGCTGTCGAAGGATCCGCGGGACGCGGCCGCGCTCGCCGAGTTCAATGCGCACCGGGCGGATCTCGGCTACGGGTTTCTGGTGCAGCGCTACGCGCCGCATCTGAGCCAGGTCACGCCCGCGCAGATTGAGCAGGCGGCGCGCGACACCATTCCGCCCGTCGCCGTGGTGTTCTGGGCATTTCGCCTGATGGTGGCCTTCGGGCTGGCGATGCTGGCGTTCTTCGTGCTGGCCGCCCTGTATACGCTGCGCAACAGAATTCAGTTCAAGACCTGGGTGCTGAAAGTGGCGGTGTGGATGATCCCGGTGCCCTTCCTCGCCAATGAAGCCGGCTGGCTGGTGGCCGAGCTCGGCCGCCAGCCGTGGACGGTGTATGGCGTGTTGCCGACGTGGATGAGCGCCTCGACCCACAGCGTGGGCTACATGGCTTTTTCCCTGATCGGTTTCGTCACGCTGTATTCGATCTTCATCGCCGTCGAGATGTACCTGATGGTGCGGGCGATCCGGCTCGGTCCGCATGAGCCGCCCGGCACGGGCGAGTCGCAGGCTCGTCCCACGCTGGCGGCGCGCCGGGCTCCGGCGGCCTCGTACGACACCCGGCTGGAGGGCTGAGACATGCTACTGTATGCGACGGCTCAGGTGATCTGGTGGCTCCTGCTCGGCGTGTTGCTGATGGGCCTGGCGGTGATGGTTGGCATGGATATGGGCGTCGGGGCGATTCTGCGCTACGTCGGCCGCACCGATGAGGAGCGGCGTGTGGCGCTCAACATCATCGGACCGCATTGGGACGGCAATCAGGTGTGGTTCATCCTCGGCGGCGGCGCGATCTTCGCGGCGTTTCCGTTGATCTACGCCACGGCGTTCTCCGGCTTCTACGTGGTGATGCTGCTGCTGCTGTGGACCATGATCATGCGGCCGCTCGGCTTCGAGTACCGCAGCCGGATCGCGAGCCGCGGCTGGCGCGAGGTGTGGGACTGGGTGCTGTTCGTCAGCGGCGCGGTGCCGATGGTGGTATTCGGCGCGGCCTTCGGCAACCTGTTCCGCGGGGTGCCGTTTCATTTCGCCTGGGACATGACCTCGTTCTATACCGGCAGCTTTCTCGGGCTGCTCAATCCCTTCGCTCTCATGACCGGAGTGTTGTCGCTGGCGCTGGCGGCGATGATGGGCGGGCTGACCGTGATGAACGGCGCCGAGGGGACGATGTTCGCACGCGCCCGCGCCCTGGCGCAGGTGGCCGCAGCGGTGGCGATCGGGCTGTTCGGGATCGGCGGCTTCTGGGTCCATGCGCTCTCCGGCTACCACCTGGTCGCCAGCCCCGGTCCCGGCGTGCCGCAGACCCCGTTGCAGCAGACCGTCGAGATGTTGCCGGGCGGCTGGCTCGATCACTTCGCCGCGCACCCGAGCCTGTGGGTGCTGCCGCTGCTCGGCTTCGTGGGCATGGCCGGTGCGCTGCTCGCGGCCCGGGCCGGGCGCTCGCATCTCGGCTGGTGGCTGGGTGCGGTGGCCTGGATCGGCGTCATCGGCACGGCCGGCGCCGCGCTGTTTCCGTTCATGCTGCCCTCGAGCAGCAACCCATCGATGAGTCTGACGGTGTGGAACTCCAGCTCCAGCCAGTTGACGCTGCTGTGGATGATGGGCTTTGCGGCATTCTTCGTGCCGCTTATCCTGTGGTACACGAGCTGGGCATTCTGGGTGATGCGCGGCAAGGTCAGCACCTCGAGCATTTCCCGCGACGAACACGCGTACTGAGGGCACGGGCATGCGCAGCGTATTGTATTTTCTGCTGTTCCTGATCATCGCCGTCATGGTGACCGTGTTGGCCGCGATTCTCGGGGATCAGGGCGCCTGGTATTTCGCCTGGCTGATCGGCACCACCATGATCGTGCTGATCTCGGCGGCAGGCGGCGCGCTGCTCGATGCCCAGGAGGAGCATGCCGGCGCGGCGCAGCCCCCGGCCGGCGCCGGCGAGCGCAAGCCGGTCTGACGGAGTC
>JAKAFQ010000579.1 GCA_021817875.1 Pseudomonadota bacterium | reverse complement strand
GCGATCGACGCAGCCGATCGAACGCGGCGGGAGGATGAGCCCTATATCGCATGCGTTCGTCGGCATCTGGATGCGAGAGTGCGGTTCATCACCCTATGGATCAGTACCGACGAAGCATTTGATCGGCCAGCTTGGCGCGATCTTGTCAGAATTGCTCGCACGCACGGCGTGCCGCGATCAAATGGGATCCAGAACCGTTTTCCGGCGGACCGATGAGTTCTCATCGCCGGCTCGGGGACAGGAGTCAGCATGGCCCGCAATAGCCGCACGGTTCAGGGACATGACCTTCTCGAGCAACACGCTCAGGTCATCGAACGGCTCGTGCCGACTGCACGCGCGGTGGCATTCTTCGATGCTCAGGGCAAACCGCTCAGATGCCACGGTTCGGTACCGCTCACACAGGTGCGGCTGCAGGTTCGTTCCGTCTTGAAGTCCACGGCCACCGAAGCGGGCCGTCGCCCCATTGACGCCCTTCTGCCGATTAGCGCGACCGAACGCGCCGCCGCGTTTGTACTGTATGCCGAAGAGCCTTTTACATTGAAGCGCATGTCACGTCTCGTGATGGGCGTTTGCTTGATCGTATTTCACGCCAGCTCAGGCGAGGAGTGCCTGCCGGTCGAGGCACTGAAAGCCCAACTTTCGCCGGCGTTGGCTTGCGTCGGTGATTACCTCGCGAAGTGCAGTGTGACGCACACCCCGGAAGTGCCTCCGGAGAAGGAGACCAGTGACCTAGAATGGCTTCTTGAGGTGACTCCTGTTCCGCTTCGGAACGATTCCGAATGCCCGACCGCCCGCGGTGAACGCCTGGTGAAATTGGTGGTCACTTCCGTGGAGCGTCTCCAGTGCGCACTCGGCGCAGTGGTGGTGCCGGATCGACACTTGCGAATTGTCCGTATCGGCAAAGGCAGTGATGACTTAGAGGACGCACTTCGCCATCTCGAATCTCCGATTCTCAGGTGGGTGCGGACTAAGAATCGCTCTATGGTGGTCAATAAGGCAATGCCTCGGCGCAACGATGCAGCCGCAATGAACGCTCGTGTGCCTGTGAGAGTCCTCGCCGTGCCCGTGGACGGCCATACGCGCGCTCCGGCGGGTGCGCTCATTCTGATGCGGTCGGTAGATGTGCCAGAATTTACCCGACATGAGTTGTCATTGGCGAGGCACATGGGACGCTACGTAGCCTGCTTGCTCGAGACAGATTATGATGTCATGACGGGTCTGCATACCCGATGGAGTGCCCAACGCGAAGTGGCGTCATGGAAACAGGCGGTGCCTCAGCCAGCGGGTCCGTATAGTGTGATCTTTCTCGGCATCGATCGACTGGGAATCGTCAATGACACCAAGGGTTTCGATGCCGGGGACGCCCTAATCGTTGGTGTGGCGCAACTTCTTGCCGGGCCGCTACTGCCACGCGGTGCGGTGGCGGCGCGCGTCCGGAGCGTCAATTTTGCGATCGCGTTGCCGAGCATGGACACGGAAGCGGCCGCGGGATTGGCACGGACTCTCCAGCAGGCTGCGGGAAAACTCTCACCGGCTACGGCATCCGACGACGAGCAAGTGACCTTAAGCTGCGGTATCGCCAGTTTTGCAGAACCACGAGAGTTTCCGAGCGCCCTCGCGCTCGCCCAGATTGCGTACCGTGCAGCCAGGGACCACGGAAAGGGCGGTGTGGAGATCTATCGCGACGACGACGACTCCATGATTCGCCGTCGGTCCGACTCCCTCGCCGTCATACGACTACGAGAAGCCCTCCACAATGACCGCTTCAGCTTAGTTGCCCAGCGGATCATGCCTTTGCATGGGCGAGGCGACACGGGAGGTTTCGAGTTGCTGCTACGGATGCCCGGTGAGGATCACGCCCCGGCAGACCTGCTGGCCGCGGCTCATCGCAGCAGTATGGCGCCGGTACTTGATTTGTGGGTCGTAGAGCACGCTCTCGCGGACGCGGCGCCTTATCACTCGGCGCTGCGCGCTGCAAACGCTTGGTTTGCCATCAACATCACGGGGTCGTCCCTGACGGATCCGACCTTCCTCGAGCGCGTCGAGCGGTTGATCCGCCGGTCGCGGATCGCCCCCTCGTTGATCACCTTCGAGATCACGGAAACCGTCGCCGTGTTGAATATGAGCAAGGCCGTCAAGTTCATCCGTGAACTTCGTGCGATGGGATG
Organism: Pseudomonadota bacterium; assembly: GCA_021817875.1. The sequence continues at coordinate 1,220 of JAKAFQ010000579.1, read as the reverse complement.
CCGTTTTGCGCTCGATGATTTCGGAACGGGAACCAATTCCTTGAAGAATCTGACAAGCTTGCCTGTTGATCACATCAAGATCGATGGTAGCTTCGTCACCGACATTCTCGGCAACCCACAGTCAGCCGCGATGGTTCGGGCAATCGTGAGCCTCACCCGGGATCTTCGTATTGGGACCGTGGCGGAGTACGCGGAAAACGCCAAGATCGTCGAGCGATTGCGCGAGCTTGGCGTGCAATACGCGCAAGGGTACGGAGTGGAAAAGCCGCGTGCATTCAAAGATGTGCTGGACGAGCTGGCTGCGCGCGAATCCCAGGAAAATCGGGCCTTGGGGCGAGAGATCTAGGTCGATCTAACCCGTACGAAAGCCGTACTGGGAAATAACGATGATGTTTGGTCACCCGGATCCAGCGCATTGCGGGCGGTTGAGGAAATGATTGGGATCCAAGTCATACGTGCGCTCATGTTCAGCAAACATCTATTGTATGCCGAAGGAACGGCAGGATAGATTGAGATCGCAAACGGCTCGAGACTATTCTGCCTGAGCAGAGTGGGTGTCGGGATCTTTCATCCGCTCAGGATGCTCGCGGGCGAAGCGCTTGAAATCCTCAAGCCGACCCGCCACCGCGCGGGCGTGCTCTGAGTCTTCGATGGCGCTGAAGTAAGCCGTGAGGATTCGAACGGCGAGTCGGTCCTTCGCCCGAAATATGAAGATCGGCTCGTCATCGGGGATGGGTGCGCCGCTCGAGCGGTTCACGATTTGTCCGTCACGGATTCCGTACTTCGGTTCTTGAGAGTGGAGCATGAGAGTCCTCCAAACCTGCCTACAGTCCTGGGGGCCGAAGGCACCCGCGGATTGCGGGTGCCTTCGGCCATTGGGTCAGTCCGCGCTCACTGCCAAGTCGTGCTGTTGGTCACGCCGATGGGCAATGGAATCGGGCCATTGTTCGTGGCCGCCTCGAGGATGTACATGCCTTTGAAAGGCGTGGACGATGCCGTGACGGTGAACTCGATGGTGTCGCCGTTGTTGATTCCCGTCGCGTCCGGCCGTGTGAGGTTCTTGATAGGGCTGACGGTGATTCTCGGCTGGCCGGACTCCTGACTCGTCACGCCCTGGGCGTTGATATAAGACATGACGCCGACGACCGCCGCCATATCCTGCACGGCCGCCGTGGTGAACACTTGAGCCTGCACGGTAACCGACTGTCCGGGCGCAACCA
>JAKAFQ010000578.1 GCA_021817875.1 Pseudomonadota bacterium | reverse complement strand
CACGAACGGTATCAGCATCCGGGTGCGTGCCTGGTAGGCCGGGTAGGTCTGCGGAAACTGCTCGCAGAGCATTCGCTCCTCGGTCCGCGCGCTGAACACGAAAAACAGGCCCGCCAGCACCACCGCCGGCAGCCACGCCACGCCGAGCGCCAGCACGGTGCCGAGCCCGGCGAGCATCAGACCGGAGTAGATGGGGTGGCGCACATGGGCATAGGGTCCCGAGGTCACGAGCTCGTGCTCCTGCCGCAGCGACATCGGGATGCCCCAATTGGCCCCGAGATACGACCGAGCCCAGAGGGCGAATACGAACCCCGCCGCGCACAGCGCCAGGCCAGCCCATTGCCAGAACCGGGTGGGCCGCGCCACGAGACCCCCATGGGCCGCCAGCCATCCCGCGAGACCCGACAGGCGCTCGAACTGCAGAGTGAGCACGATCGCCGCGATCAACGCCAGGCGCATCCCCCACGCCCTGCCCCGCCACGAGGCATGGCGGTTCGCCTTCTTATTGAACAGCGCCCAGGTCCACCACAGGATGAAAAACCCGAGCCACAGCTCGCCGATGAGCCTGCGGAACGTCATGGGCGCGCCTGGCCCGGCGGCTCGCTAGTCGCGGAAGTTGTTGAATTGCAGCGGCAGATCGAGCTTGGCCGAGCGCAGCATCTGGATGGTGGCCTGCAGTTCGTCGCGCTGTTTGCCGGTGACACGGACCTTCTCCCCCTGGATGCCGCCCTGGACCTTGAGCTTGGAGTCCTTGATCAGGCGGGTGATTTTCCTGGCATTCTCGGCATCGATACCCTGCCTGAGCAGCACCTGCTGGCGAGCCGAGGACAAGGTGATTTCGGGGTCCTTCACTTCGAGACACTTGAGGTCGATGCCGCGTTTGCCGAGGCGGAGCTTGAGGATCTCGAGCATCTGCTTCAGCTGAAAGTCCGCCTGGGCATGCAGGGTGACGCTGAGTTCCTCGAGCTCGAAGCGGGCTGCGGTGTCTTTGAAGTCGAAGCGTTGGGCCAGTTCCCGGTTCGCCTGATCGACCGCATTGGCCACCTCATGGATGTTGAGCTCGGAGACCACGTCGAACGAGGGCATTGCGGGCGGTTCCAGGGGCAGAACGGGCGGGTATTGTATCGCCTGCCGCGCTGGTGATAGGCTCCGATTCATGCTTCTTCGCCAGCCCAAAGAACACCTCGGCAACCGGTGGTGGTGGCGCACTCCGCAACCGGAATGGGCCGCGGGCCGCTAGTTTCTCGCCTCAAGAAATCGCTTTAATCCGCCAGAACCCATCTCCGGACGCCACCGGGATGGGTTTTTTGTTGCGCTTCGATTCGGGAGAGCATGTTGAAGCAACCGTTCGACATACCAGGTGACCTCGATACGCCGGTCTCGGCGTTCATGAAGCTGTCGGCGTTCGCACCGCATTTCCTGCTCGAGAGCGTCGAGGGCGGGGAACGCGTCGGGCGCTACTCGTTCATCGGATTTGGCGATGGCCTCACCCTGCGGCTCGACCACACCGGCCTGGCGATCGGCGCTGAACGGCGACCCGTGCCGCGCACCGCAGCGGAACTGCTCACCGCGCTGCGCGATGCGCTCGCTCGCACCCCGGTGCCGGGGCCTGGGATTCCCGGGGTGCCGCTTGCCGGCGGTCTGGTCGGCTATGCCGCCTACGACGTGGTGCGCTTCTTCGAGCGGCTGCCGGTCGTGCCCGGGAAGGCCCCCGACGTACCGGCGCTGCACTACGTCGCGCCCCGCTCGCTCCTGGTGTTCGACCACCTGACACGCGGCATCGCCCTGCTGCATTGCGGCCCCGAACAGGAGCGGCGCTCGCTGCGCCGGGAGATCATCCAGGCGCTGCGGGGCGCTCTGCCTTCGACGGCGCGCCGCGCAGCCTACGGCGCACCCGCGCCGGCCAGCAGCCGCGACGAGTACATCGGCGGGGTGAAGCGGGTCAAGGAATACATTGCCGCCGGCGATGTCTACCAGCTCGTACTGTCTGCCCGCTTCGCGGGGCGTCACGCGCTCGATCCCTTCCAGGCCTATCGGGCGCTGCGGCTGATCAACCCCTCCCCCTACATGTACTATTGCGCTCTCGGTGACCTGACCGTTGTCGGTTCCTCTCCGGAGGCGCTGGTGCGTCTCAAGGACGGCGTGGCGCAGCTTCGCCCGATCGCCGGCACACGTCCCCGAGCCGACGAGCCGCAGACCGATGCCGCGCGCGAGGCCGAGCTGCGCGCCGACCCGAAGGAGAACGCCGAGCACGTGATGCTGGTCGACCTGGCGCGCAATGACCTCGGGCGCGTGGCTCAGGCCGGAAGCGTCACGGTGGATCCGTACCGGACGATCGAGCGCTACAGCCACGTCATGCACATGGTGAGCGGCGTCAACGGCCGCCTCGCCGCGCAGCGCGACGCGTTCGATCTGTTCGCCGCGGCGTTTCCGGCCGGCACGCTGGTCGGAGCCCCCAAGGTGCGCGCCATGCAGATCATCGACGAGCTCGAGCCGGTCAGCCGCGGTCTGTACGGCGGCACCGTCGGTTATTTCGGCGCACGCGGCGACATGGACCACGCCATCACCATCCGCACGCTGGTGTTCCGTGGCGACGAGTACAGCTTTCAGGCCGGCGCGGGACTCGTCGCCGACAGTGTGCCGGAAAACGAGCACGCCGAGGTGCTCGCCAAGAGCGCCGCCATGGCGCGCGCGCTCGAGATGGCGCGGGAGGGCTTCTGATGGCTCGGCTGCTGCTGATAGACAACTACGATTCCTTCACCTACAACCTGGTGCAGGCGTTCCTGGTGCTCGGGGCCGACGTGCAGGTGTATCGCAACGACGCGCTCGGCGTGCAGCAGGCACTCGGGCTCTCGCCGAGCCATCTCTGCATCTCGCCCGGTCCGGGCACCCCGGGCGACGCGGGGGTGTCGATGGACATGATCCGCGCCTTCTCGGGCCGTATCCCGGTGCTCGGTGTGTGCCTGGGACACCAGTCGATCGTAGAGGTGTTCGGCGGCAAGGTGGTGCGCGCCGGCCGGCTCATGCACGGCAAGACCTCGATGATCCGGCACGACGGCCTGGGAGTGTTTGCCGGGCTGCCGCAGCCGTGCGAAGTGGGACGCTATCACTCGCTGATCGCTGCGCCCGAGGCACTGCCGCCCGAACTGGTGGTGAGCGCGCGGACCGCTGAAGGCGAGATCATGGGGGTGCGGCACCTCGACCTGCAGGTCGAGGGTGTGCAGTTTCACCCGGAGAGCATTCTGACACCCGACGGCCCGATGCTGCTGCGGAACTTCCTCGATCTGAGCGGCGGGATGCGCGCCCAGCCCTGCGCGGCGGAAACCTCCCATGCCCGCCACGCGTGAACTGCTCGAGCGGCTCCTCGAGCGGCGGAACCTCACGCACCCCGAG
>JAKAFQ010000577.1 GCA_021817875.1 Pseudomonadota bacterium | reverse complement strand
TGATCGAGGACGCGATCGAAAAAGTGCGCGCGGGCCTGGTCGATCCGTTCCAGGCCGAAGACATCGTGGGGCCGCTCGATCTGGGAGGGCGCCGCCATGCCTAAGCCCCCCTCGGGCGCTCTTGCGCGGGTCGAGTTCGCCTGGTCCGATCTCGAGCAGCGCTTGGGACAGTCCCTGTTCAGGCTCGATCGCGCGGGCCGGCGCCGGCTCTGGGTCAAGCTCGCCAAGATGATTTCGAACGGGATCCAACTCGTCCAGGCGATCGACTCCCTGCGTGAACGCAGAATCGCCGCGGGCGCGAAGGGTCATCCGCAAACCGCCGCGCTGACCGCATGGGCTGCGGCCATGCGTAACGGGGCGAGCCTCGCGCGCGCGATCGAGGGCTGGACGAGCACCGAAGAAGCCATGCTCATCGCGGCGGGAGAGCAATCGGGGACGCTCGAGCGCTCGCTCAATTCCTGCGCGCAAGTCATGGCTGCGCGCGCCCGGATCACGGGAGCCGTGGCGAGCGGCCTTGCATATCCCTTCGTCCTCCTCGCAATGGCTTTCGGGCTGATGTACCTGTTCGGTTTCAAGATCGTGCCCGCGTTCCAGAACGCCATCCCGCCGGGGTCCACGGCGTCCTGGCATGGGCTTGCCGCGGCCATGATCGAGGCCTCGGATTTCGTGCGGCACTGGATCCTGGAGATCGTCTTTGCGTTTGTGGGCGTGGTCACGGCGTTCTTCGTGAGCTTGCCGCGGTTCGATGGCCCGGTGCGAGTGCTCCTGGACCGATACACGCCTTACAACGTTTACCGAATTCTGCAGGGCTCGACTTGGCTCATCGCGATTGCCTCGCTCGTCGAGGCGGGGCTGCGCATCGAGACGGCTCTCGAGAGCCTGGCGGCGAAGGCCTCGCCCTGGCTGCGGCGCCGGCTTCGGAGTTGCCTCGCCGCCATGCGATCCGGGCAAAACCTTGGCGAGGCGCTCGGCTCGTCGGGCGATGGCTTCCCGGATCAGGAAATCATCGACGACATGAGCGTGTACGCCTCCCTTTCGGGGTTCGACGCCGCGCTCGCGCTCCTCGGGCGAGAGTGGCTCGACGAATCGGTCGAGCGAATCGCCGGGAAGATGAAGGTCGTATTCGGCGTGGCGCTCCTCGGCGTGGGATCGCTCATCGCCTTCATGGTCGGCGGGATGATGAACATGGAACTGCAAATGTCGCAAATCCTTCAGCACATGACTCGTTAAGAGTCCTCGCCATGCGCCGAGGCACGGACCGGTACACGCCGTTCAATTTCAGTGAAGGGAGACACACCGTGAAAGCAGATATCCGAAATTTCCGCCGCGCGGCTGGCATGACCTTGATCGAAATTATCGCCGCGCTCGCCATCATCGCCGTGGTGGTGGTCGGGGCGCTGAAGCTGTTCCAGTCGGCCTCCTCCAGCAACAACGCCACGCAGATGCTGGAGGACCTGACCGCTTTGCGCTCGGCCACGCAGCAGCTCTACCTTGGCCAGGGCGGCTACGGCACGGTTTCGCTCAACGCGGTGCTCAACACGGCGAACAAGATCCCGAGCGACCTCACGTATTCGGGCGGGACGATCTCCACGCCGCTCGGAGGAACGCTTACGGTAACCGGGGCGAGCAGCTTCTTCACCATCGCCCTCACGAACGTGCCTGCCGACGTGTGCACCGATCTGCTCACCAATGCGGCGAACGGCTGGCAGAGCGTGAAGGTCGGCTCGAGCACCATCACCACGTTCCCGATTTCGCCCGCGATTGCCACCGCATCGGCGAACTGCGGCGGGACGGCTCCGTTTTCGCTTGCGTGGGCAACGCTCAACTGAAGGCGAGCCGGCCACCCGGGTCCCCAAACCACACGAAGGGCGGATCGATGACCCAATCGCTTCGCGAGCTTGAGTTTTCCGATATCTACCTCGGGCGCGAGGCGAGCTGGCTCGCGGGGGTGCCCGGTAAGCTCGACCCGGTGCGCTCACCGAGCGAATGTCAGCCTGAGCTGGCCGAGCTTCGCACGCAGTGCGAGCGCTACGCGGAGGGCTCCAAGAAGGAGGAGTTCACCGTGCGCGCGGGCGAAGTGACCTACCGCGTCTCGGTGCTTCGAAGCCTCACCGAGACGGTGTACGTGCTCAGACGATTCCCGAGCCAGGTGCCGGAGTTCTCGAGCCTTGGTATCCATGCGGGCTACTTGAGGCGCCTGATGGGGCCGCATCTGACCGGGCTCGTGGTGATCGCGGGCGCCTACGGGCAGGGTAAAACGACGACCGCATCGAGCCTGATCGCCGCGCGGCTCGCGCAGTTCGGCGGCGTGGCGATCACGATCGAGGATCCCCCCGAGATGCCGCTCGAGGGCCGCCATGGGGAGGGCGTGTGTTACCAGACCTGGGCCGAGCAGCACGGCTTCGGTCAGGCCTGCCGCCAGGCGGCCCGCTGGGCGCCATCCATCATCTTCCTGGGAGAGGTTCGGGACGCCGAGACGGCCGCCGAGGCGCTTCGCGCCTCCATCAACGGTCGGCTGGTGGTGTGTACGACGCATGCCGATAGCGTCGCGTTGGCCGTCGAGCGGCTCTACGCACTCGCCAACGGTGCAGCCGGAAGCTCGGAAGACGTCGCGAGCCTGCTCGCCGCCGGGCTGCTCGCGGTCTTGCACCAGAAGCTCGAAGGCGACGCGAAAGGTCAGCGCCGACCCAAGGTGAGCTTCCTGTGGCTGGGCGAAGAAGCAGCCAAGGGGACGCGCAACACCATCCGCCAGAGACGTTTCGATCAGCTTGAGCACGAGGTGATGCTGCAGCTCAACCGCTTGCTCCTCGGGGGCGGGGCGAGGAGCGCCTAGCGTCATGGTTGCGCTCGTGTTCGCCATGCTGGGTGCGATGCTCCTCGCCTGGCAGGCTGCGGTGATCGACCCCGCGCAACTCGATCGACGCACGAGCGCCGCGGCCGACGTGTTCGCCGCCAACTTCTGGGCCTACGAGGAGGCCGCGGCCGCGTACGCGGCAACGCACCCGGGTACGAGCGGCACCATCGGGGATGCGAGCCTCACGTTCGCGCCGGGCTACATCAGAGATCCGGCCTGGACCAACGTGGTTTGGGGCGGCACGCTCTACACCTATTCGACGCAAGCGTTGTCGCCCGAGACCAAAAATGCGATCGCCGAACGCGGCGGTCGCACCCTCGTGATCGGCATCGCGCAATCGGATGGAACGATGACGAGCTTCACCGGCGGAGCCGCGGGTTTTGCGCTTCCCGCATCGATTCCCGTCGGTGCACTCGTGGTCATCGGAGACTGAGATGAACGATTCCCAGCAGGGCTTGAGCGCAGAACTGCTCAATTTCACCGAGCAGAACATCGTCTCGAAGTTAATGGACTTGGTTCACTCCGAGCGTGTTTTCACGGA
>JAKAFQ010000576.1 GCA_021817875.1 Pseudomonadota bacterium | reverse complement strand
GACGCCCGCACGGGTATTCTGCCTCACGGTCGTGGCTTGACGGCCGATTCCCCCGGAGTGCCCGTGAACGCAGATGCCCTGGTGTACCCTCTCGAGCCCCCGCCGGACCCTGGCACGGCGGTCGAAGTGGCCCCGGGCGTGCTCTGGCTCCGGATGAGCCTGCCCATGGCGCTCAATCACATCAACGTCTGGGCGCTCGCCGATGGAGACAGCTGGACCATCGTCGACACCGGAATGCAGACCACCGGGACCGTCGCGGCCTGGCACGGCGCGTTCTCAGGAGCGCTCGGTGGCCGGCCCGTCGGCCGGGTGATCTGCACCCACATGCACCCCGACCACGTCGGCATGGCCGGCTGGCTGACCCGCCGTTTCGACTGCTCGCTGTACATGACACGGCTGGAGTACGTCACCTGCCGCATGCTGGTGGCTGACACCGGGCGGGAGGCGCCCGAGGATGCGGTGCGCTTCTATCGCGCCGCCGGTTGGGATCAGGACGCGATCGAGGACTACAAAGCGCGGTTTGGTGAATTCGGCAAGCGGGTGTATGCGCTCCCCGACAGCTTCCGGCGCGTGACGGACGGGGATACGCTGCAGATCGGCGGCCGCCTGTGGCGCGCCGTCGTCGGCTGCGGTCACTCCCCCGAGCATCTGTGCCTGTATTGCCCGGAGCTCACCTTGATGATCTCGGGCGATCAGGTCCTGCCCCGGATCACTTCCAACGTGTCCGTATTCCCGACCGAGCCGGAAGCCGACCCGCTCGCCGACTGGCTCACCTCGATCGGCGACATCGCCCGTCGCGTGCCCGATGATGTCCTGGTCCTGCCCTCGCACAACGAGCCGTTTCGCGGCCTGCACGCGCGCCTCGGTCAACTTCGCGCCGGGCACGAGGAGGTGCTCGGCCGCCTGCGGGAATCGCTCCGGGAACCCAGACGCGCGATCGACATCTTCGACATCATGTTTCGACGGCGCGTCGGCCTGAATCTGCTCAGCCTCGCCACCGGCGAGGCCTTCGCGAACCTCAACTGCCTGATCCATCGCGGGCAGGTGGTGCGCGAGTTCGATGCTGCCGGAATCGCGTGGTACCGCGCCGTGTGAACGGAACGTCCCTCGGGGTCTGCGCCGCGCACCAGAGCGCGGCATGGGGAAAGAAGCACCCGTCGACGCCCCCTGCCTCTCCCTCCTCTGAAGTAAAACTTTGTAGTCTACCTTTGCAGTTTACCTTCTGACCTGCTAAGGTCATGGGCGATGGATCAGTCCGGCAGCTCTACCCACGCGCGCGTCGCGGCCCTAGCGGCTGAGCTGCGCGTTTTGAGCGGCAAGCTGCTGCGACGCCTGCGCGAGGAAGGGCATCTGGGGGATTTCACCTGGTCCGAGCTGAAGGTGATCAGCCGCTTGGAGCGGGACGGCCCAGCCACGGTGAGCGCGCTTGCCCTGGCAGAGGGCATACGGCCCCAATCCATGGGCGCCACCGTGTCCGCGTTGAAGGCGGCGGGTCTGATCAGCGGTACGGCCGATCCGCACGACGGACGACAGACCCTCCTGTCGCTGACCGCGGCCTGCCGAGAATCGATCAGGGCGGCCCGGGCGGCTCGCGAAGACTGGCTGATGCGCGCCATCCGCACCCGGCTCGAGCCAGAGGAACACGAAAAGCTCGCAGCCGCCATCGAACTCCTCGAGCGACTGGTCGGCCCCTAGCCGACCGGAAGCGGTCCCGACGGCCGCCCCGAACCACCCGCCCGACCCAGCTCACTCTCCCCCACCATGGACTTCCCGGCCCCCTCGCCGCGCTACAAGTGGATCGCGCTCTCCAATACCACCATCGCGGTGCTGCTGGCGACCATCGACTCCTCGATCATGCTGATCGCGATGCCGCAGATCTTCCATGGCATCCGACTCAATCCGCTCGAGCCGCATAACACACTGTATCTGCTCTGGATGATTCTCGGCTATCAGGTCGTGACCAGCGTCCTGGTGGTGAGTCTCGGGCGCCTCGGCGACATGTTCGGGCGCGTCAGGATGTACAACCTCGGGTTCATCGTCTACACCGTGGCGTCGCTCGCATTGACCCTCGATCCGGATACCGGACAGGCCGGGGCACTGTGGCTGGTGATCGGCCGGATCGTTCAGGGCATCGGCGCGGCCTTCCTCGTCGCCAATTCGGGCGCCATCCTGACCGACGCCTTCCCCGCCGACCAACGGGGTCTCGCCCTGGGAATCAACAATGTCGCCGGCATCAGCGGCAATTTCCTCGGCCTCGTCCTCGGCGGGGTACTCGCCGCGATCCACTGGCGGCTGATCTTCCTGGTGTCGGTCCCATTCGGGCTCTTTGGAACGGTCTGGTCGTACCTGAAGCTGAGGGAAATCGGCCATCGCGAGTCCACCCCGATCGACTGGGGAGGCAACATCACGTTCGCGAGCGGGCTCACGTTGATCATGATCGGTATCACCTGCGGCATCCAGCCGGCGAACGGCCACGCCATGGGTTGGTCGAGCAGGCTGGTTCTCTCGCTGCTTGCGACTGGCGTGGCGCTGATGGTGGCCTTCGCGGTGATCGAAGCGCGGGCGCGCGCGCCGATGTTCCGGCTGCCTCTGTTTCGAATCCGCGCATTCACCTTCGGAACGCTGTCCACGTTTCTCTCGGCCATCGGCCGCGGCGGCTTGATGTTCATGCTGATCATCTGGCTGCAGGGCGTATGGCTGCCGCTGCATGGCTACAGCTTCGAGGAAACGCCGCTCTGGGCCGGCATCTTCATGCTGCCGCTCAGCCTCGGGTTCCTGATCGCGGGTCCCCTCTCGGGCGTGCTCTCCGATCGACTGGGCGCGCGCTACTTCGCCACGGGAGGAATGATCGGAGCCGCCGCCAGCCTGTTGCTCCTGATGCTGCTGCCGATCGACTTCCGTTATGGCCTGTTCGCCGCGATTCTGCTGTTCTCCGGAGTGTCCATGGGCGCCTTCGCGGCACCCAACCGGGCGGCCGTCATGAACAGTCTGCCCGCCCGCGACCGGGGCGCGGGCAGCGGCATGAACGCCACCTTTCAGAATTCCGCCCAGGTGCTCTCGATCGGGATCTTCTTCTCGCTCATGATTGCCGGTCTTTCGACCACCCTGTCGACGACGCTGAAGCAGGGCTTGATGCGCCATGGAGTCTCCGCGGCCGTGGCCGCTCATGTCGCTTCCCTGCCACCGGTCTCGGTGCTGTTCGCCGCATTCCTGGGCTACAACCCGCTGCGGACATTGCTCGGCCCCGGTGTTCTGTCACATCTGTCGGCCGCCAACCGCGCAGCCCTGACCGGGCACGCGTTCTTTCCCGAACTCATCGCCCCGCCCTTTCACGCCGGCCTCACCGCCGCCTTCACTTTCGCGACTGCGGCGTGCCTGATCGCGGCAGCCGCTTCCTGGTCGC
>JAKAFQ010000575.1 GCA_021817875.1 Pseudomonadota bacterium | reverse complement strand
GGTGTCGCGGGCGAAGTCCACCATCTTGCCCTGCAACAGATCGTTCACGATCACGGTCGGATACGTGAGATTGTTGAAGAAGTTGCTGATGCCGGTGCGGATCGGATGCGGGACGACGCGCATGTAGGTCCGCGCCACGGGCGTGCCGATGTGGTCATAGAAGCCCATGTCGAAGCGGAAGGTGACGCGGTTCATCCGCTGCCAGGGGTCGCGCGGATCGCGCTCCGCCCGCGGTACGGCCGCGCAGCCGAACAGCGTCAGGGAGAGAAGGGTGAGCGCAATGAGCGCGAGTCGCTTGCCGTTGTGTGCCATGACGTTTCCGTGCGCAGTCCGCGTGCGCATTGTATCGCTCCAGGGTTGATCCGCTCACGGCGCACCGTGGCGCCGTCGTCCGGCGTGGCGTGCCTTGCCGGTCAGCTGTTGTGGCGCGCGCGCATGCGCACCAGATAATCCTTGACCTCCTTAAGTCTCGCACTGATGCGCTGGCGCTGCACGTAGTTCAGATGCGGCATGGTGAGGGCGAGCTGGTACTGTTTGACCGCGAGCGGCAGATTGCCCTGCGAGAGCTGGTATTCGCCCATGTAGTAGTAGGCATCGCCGAGGTCGCCGGCGGCGCTCGCCGCTCGCGCGGTGAGCTCGATCTGTCCCGGCGTCGGATTGACCAGGTTGAACAGGTCGAGCAGCATGCGGTGCGCTTCGGCGTTCTTGCCGTCCTGCATCAGCGTCTGCGCGTAGCGCACGATGACCGGCACGTTGAGCGGGAAGAGGCGCTTGGCGCGGGCGAAGGTGGCGAGCGCTGCGGACATCTCCCCGGCCCGCGCCTGCGCCTGGCCGAGCGCGACGTACAGCAGATGCAGATCGGGGTGTGCGGCGAGCAGCGTCGCGAAGCGCTTGATCGCCTCCTTCGGCTGGCCCTCGTCCATCAGCGCCAGGGCGTAGCCGTACTGCGTCCCGATGCCGTGATCGCCGTGCGCCAGACGGTCGCTGTAGTAGCGCACGAGATTCTCGGAGGAGGGCGCGGTGATGACCCGCAGCCGGGACCGGATGATGTAGTAATCCGGCGAGCTCGTGTCGGGTTCCGGGGGAAACTGCGCCGCGCGCGCCCGGGCCTGGGCGATGCGATCGACGGTGATCGGATGATCGATCAGCACCGCCGGGACCCAGCTGTCCTGGATGCCCTCGAGTCGCATCATTTTCTGGAAGATATCCGCCATCGCCTCCGGGTCGAAGCCCGCGGCCGCGAGGTACTCGATCCCGACGCGGTCGGCCTCCTCCTCGACACTGCGGCTGTAGTCGATCTGCTCCTGGGCCGCCAGTCCCTGCGAGGCGACAATGCCGCCTTCGATCGCCTGGCCGCTGCCGCTGACCGCTCCGAGCAGGATCGTGGCGAGCATGGCGGCGAGCGACTCGATGTTCGCCTGATGGGCGTTGAGAAGCCGGCGCGCGATGTGGTTCTGGGTCTCGTGGGCGGTCTCGTGCGCCATCACCGCCGCGAGCTCCGACTCGGTGCGGGTGAAGATGAACAGGCCCGAGTTGATGAACACGAAATTGCCGGGCGCGGCAAACGAGTTCACGACCGGTGTGTTGACACACAGATAGTGAAAGTGGGCCGCGCCCTTGGCGCTCTGCGAGGCGAGCCGCTTGCCGACCGTGTTGAGGTACTCCGCGACCTCCGGGTCGCTGACCAGCTGATGCTGGTTGCGCATCTGCAGCATCATCATGTAGCCGATCTGGAACTGCTCGGACTCGGGCAGCTCCACCGAGGCGGCGCTGCCGAGGGCCGGCAGCTGCGAATCGATCGCCGAGGGCAGATCAGTGGTGAGCGGGATGGGCGGCAACGGAGGCGGAACCGCTGCCGTGGCCACGGCAGCGTTCAGGAAGGCAGCCAGCACAATCCATACGATCGAGCGCATTGAAGTTCGACCACGGCGGGCGGCCATCGGTTTCCCTTTACGAACAGAAGCTTGCAATTCTTCAGCCGTGGGACGGCGCCCCGGTCCGGTCGGCAGCTTACAGCATGTCCGAGGCAAAGTCCGCCAGGCGGGAGCGCTCGCCCCGCACCAGCGTGACGTGGGCGGAATGGGGCCAGCCGCGGAAGCGGTTCACCACGTAGGTGAGCCCCGAGGTGGTCTCCGTAAGGTACGGAGTGTCGATCTGCGCCACGTTGCCGAGACAGGCGAGCTTGGTGCCGGGGCCGGCCCGGGTGATCAGAGCCTTCATCTGCTTCGGCGTCAGATTCTGCGCCTCGTCGAGAATCACGAAGCGGTTGAGGAAAGTGCGCCCGCGCATGAAATTGAGCGAGCGGATCTTGATGCGGTTGCGCAGCAGGTCCTGCGTGGCCGCCCGCCCCCAGTTGCCGCCCTCGGGGCTCCCGGTGAGCACCTCGAGATTGTCCATCAGCGCGCCCATCCAGGGCTCCATCTTCTCTTCCTCGGTGCCGGGCAGGAAACCGATGTCCTCCCCCAGAGGGATCGTCACGCGGGTCATGATGATCTCGGCGAAGCGGTTGCTCTCGAGCGTTTGCATCAGTCCGGCCGCGAGCGTGAGCAACGTCTTGCCGGTGCCGGCCGGTCCCAGCACGGTGACGAAGTCGATTTGCGGGTCCATCAGCAGATTCAGCGCGAAGTTCTGCTCGCGGTTGCGTGCCGTGATACCCCAGACGCCGTGCCGCTCGTTTCGATGGTCGCGCAGCAGCTCGATCACCGCACGTTGCCCCTCGATGCGACGCACGATCCCCTCGATGCCCTGCTCACCGGCCTCGTACAGGCCCTGGTTGGTTTGCCACTGGTTCACCGCCGGTCCGGTGATTTCGTAGAACGTGCGGTCGCCTTCCTTCCAGGAGCGCATGTCCTGGCCGTGGCGGTCCCAGAAGTCCGCCGGCAGCTCGCTCATGCCGCCGAACAGTACGTCGGAGTCCTCCAGCGTCTTGTCGCTGTAGTAATCCTCGACGTGCACACCGAGCACCGCCGCCTTGATGCGCAGATTGATGTCCTTGGACACCAGAATCACGGTCGTGTCCGGCAGCTCCCGCTGCAGCGCCAGGGTCTGGGCGAGGATGGCGTTGTCGTTGCCGGCGACTTGCAGCGCCGAGGGCGCGCCCGCGGCCGGGCGCGTCTGGAAGTACAGCCGTCCCGACGAGGCCTTCTTGCCGTGATTGCCCGTGTAGCCGGAGGGCAGCGGTAGCCCGCGGTCGATCTGCTCCTTGGTGGCCCCGCGCATCATGTCATCGAGGAACCGGCTCACCTGGCGCACGTTGCGTGAGGCTTCCGAGAGTCCCTTCTTGTGCGCGTCGAGCTCCTCGAGCACGATCATCGGCAGATAGACGTCGTGCTCCTCGAAACGGAAGATGCAGGTCGGATCGTGCATCAGCACGTTGGTGTCGAGCACGAAGATCCGCCGCGCGCCGCGT
>JAKAFQ010000574.1 GCA_021817875.1 Pseudomonadota bacterium | reverse complement strand
TGTTGCCTACGGGCCGCTCGCGCTCGGGGCGACCGTGTTGATGTACGAGGGCTCGCCGACGTTCCCCGACGGCGGACGTTTCTGGAAGATCTGTCAGGATCACCGCGTCAGCGTGTTCTACACCGCACCGACCGCGATCCGTGCGCTGATGAAGCTCGGCGATGAGCTGCCCCGCGGCTACGACCTGTCGAGGCTGCGGCTGCTCGGCAGCGTCGGCGAGCCCATCAACCCCGAGGCGTGGATGTGGTATCACCGGGTGGTCGGACGCGGGCGCTGCCCCATCGTAGACACCTGGTGGCAGACCGAAACCGGCGCCATCCTGATCTCGCCCCTGCCCGGTGTGGCCGCGACCAAGCCGGGTTCGTGCACGCTGCCGCTGCCCGGCATCGAAGCGGATATCGTTGATGATCACGGCGAGACCGTGAGCGGTACGCACACGGGCGGCTACCTGGTGATCAAGAAGCCCTGGCCGGCGATGCTGCGCACCCTCTGGGGCGACAACGAGCGCTACCGCGCCACCTACTGGGGCAAATTCAACAACCGATACTACGTCGCGGGAGACAGCGCCCACCGGGACGAGGACGGTTATTTCTGGATCATGGGGCGCATCGACGATGTGCTGAATGTCTCGGGCCACCGCCTGGGGACCATGGAGATCGAGTCGGCGCTGGTCTCGCATCCGCGGGTCGCGGAGGCGGCCGTGGTCGGCAAACCGCACGACATCAAGGGCGAATCGGTTTTCGCGTACGTGGTCTGCCGTGGTGCCCGTCCCACAGGCGATGCGCGTGCACTGGCCAGCGAGTTGCGCGATTGGGTGGGTCAGCAACTCGGCGCCATCGCCAAACCCGATGAGATCCGTTTCGCCGATAACCTGCCCAAGACCCGCTCGGGCAAGATCATGCGCCGGCTGTTGCGCTCCATCGCCCGCGGCGAGGACATTACCCAGGACGTCTCGACGCTGGAAAACCCTGCAATCCTCGATCAGTTGCGCGGCACCGATGCGTAAGCCGGCCGCGACAGGCGCAAGGCCGGATTCCCCCGGTGCGCCGAGCGCGGCTTCAGCATCCAAATCTGCACAATCGCAGCCGAAATGCCCCCTGACGCCGGCAGGGGCGGCGGCTTACCCTGACGGGCACTTCTACGGAGGCCGTCATGCCGTACCGGAACCGCTCAGCCGCCCACCGACCGGCCACCCGCATGGGGGCGCGGCGCGATTGCGCCGTGGCCTATCTCAATGCGCGGCTCGGCGACGCCGGACACGAGGAACTCTCGGCCCTGCTCGGCCGCATCGCTGAGGCCTGTGGTGGGACGGCGTTGGCCGACAAGGTAGAGCTCAGCTCCGGCATGCTCTACCGCACGCTGTCTCAGCGGGGCAACCCCGAGCTCAAAGCCACCGTCACCCTGCTCAGGGCGATGGGTCTGAGGCTGGTGCTGCAGCCGATCGGCGCGCCGTAGAGCCGTTGCAAGCCATGATCAGCGCCGGGGCCTCGCGCGTCAGGGTCTGAACGATGGAGGGCCGCTCGTGGGTGAGATCATCCGCATCGCTTCCGGTACCGAGCGCGAGTGGGAGCGCGCACGCGCACAGTGGGCCGATGGCCTCAGCGCCATCGGCGCGCTGTTCGGCGATGACGAAGGCCTCATGCGCGCCAAGGCCGACTGTGTCTGCCAGTTGCTGCGCAGAATCCTGGAGGATGTGCCCCCCGTGCGCATCACGGCCCATCTGCCGCACGATCTGCCGGCCGAGCACATCGAGTTACTGACCGGTGCGATCCGCGAAGCGACGCTGAAGGGAATCGAGGTCAGCATGACCCACTGCGTGCGGGTTCTCATGGCCGCAGTGTACGACCTGTGCACGTCCAAGCTGCGGCAGCGGCCTTCGTAATCGGCGCGGCGGGAGGCGCGCGGGCGGGAAACGCGCCGTCACCGCGCCTCGTCCGCCGGGCAATCGTGACAGGCGTCAGACCGATGTGCCGCGCTGCAGCGCCGCGCTGCCCAATCCCAGATCCACCTGAGTCCAGCCCTGGCAGTGCCGGGCGATATGGCTCGCGAGGAGCCGGGCGTGCTCAGCCCGGGCGTTCAACGCAGGCACGTACTCGAAGCGCTCGCCGCCGGCACCGACGAAGGCGGCACGATTCTCGACGTCGATTTCCTCCAGCGTTTCCAGACAATCGACCGCAAAGCCCGGACACACGACGGTGACATCCCTGATGCCGCGACCGGGCATCTGGGAGAGCACCTCGATGGTGTACGGCCGCAGCCATTTGGCAGGACCGAAGCGGGACTGGAAGCTCGCGCTCCACTGTCCTTCCTCGAGCAGCAGTTCCTCGGCGAGCAGCCGTGCGGTCTTCTGACATTTGCAGAAGTATGGATCACCCTGGTGAAAATAGCGTTCCGGGATGCCATGGAAGGAGATCAGCAGGTGCGCGGTGCGCCCGTGCGTGCGCCAGTGCTCCTTGACGCTCTCGCACAGTGCCCCGATGTATTCCGGCTGGTCGTGGTACTCGGCGATGAAGCGCAGCTCAGGCAGCCAGCGCCAGCGGGACAGTTCGGCGCCGACCTGGTCGTAGACCGCTCCGGTCGTGGCGCCACAGTACTGCGGGAACAGCGGCACCACCAGGATCCGCTGTGCGCCTGACTCACGCAGCTTCGATAACGCCTCGGGCACGCTCGGAGTGCCGTAGAGCATGCCGAGCTCCACCGAGAACGGGGCCAGCATCCGCTGCGCCAGCGTGCTGGTGAGTGCGGCCCGAAGCCGCTCCGACTGATCGAGGAGCGGCGAGCCGTGGGACGACCAGATGCTGCGGTACTTGTGCGACACTTTTGCCGGGCGCAGCGGCAGGATCACTCCGTACAGAAGGGGCAGCCACAGGGCTTTGGGCATTTCGACCACGCGCGGATCACTGAGCATGCGGGCCAGGAAGCGGCGCACGTCGCGCGGGCGGGGGGAATCCGGCGTGCCGGAATTGACCAGCAATATGCCTATGCGTTCGGCCGTGTCGTGGTGAAAATCAGGAGAGCCGTGGTAGCCCATAAGCACCAAGATACCCCAGGGCACGGGCTTGCCACCAGGGAATTGCGGCAAGTCCCTAAGTCCGACGCCCGGCTCAAGAGGCTCCCGAGACCTCCACGCAGAGGTATTTGAGCTCTGTGTAATCGAGGATGCCGTGTCGGGAGCCCTCGCGGCCGAAGCCGGACTGCTTGATGCCGCCGAAGGGGGCGAGCTCGGTGGAGATCAGCCCGGTGTTCAGTCCGACGATGCCGTACTGCAGCGCTTCGGCGAGGCGCCAGGCGCGCGAGAGATCGCGCGTGTAGAAGTAGGCGGCCAGCCCGAACTCGGTGTCGTTGGCCATCTGCAGGGCCTGGGACTCGCTGTGGAAGCGAAACAGCGGGGCGACCGGCCCGAAGGTCTC
>JAKAFQ010000573.1 GCA_021817875.1 Pseudomonadota bacterium | reverse complement strand
CGCGGGGCGGAGCGCATCGCCGCCGAGCTCGGCGTGGCCGCGCCCGCTCAGTGCGCGACCGTGCAGGGTGCGGCATGAACGCGCAGCCAGGCGGGCCGGTCGCGTACGTTCTCAAGCGCTACCCGCGTTTGACCGAAACGTTCATTCTCAACGAGATCCGCGCGATGGAGCGGCTCGGCGAGCGACTGAGGATCTTCTCGTTGCTGCCGCCCGAGCCGCCACCGCATCATCCGATGGTCGCCGAGGTGCGTGCGCCGGTGTTCGCGCCGCCGGTCGGGTGGATGGCGCGGATGAAGCTGCTGGTGCGATCGCATGCGGCGGTGGCGCGCGCGGCGCCGCTGAACTATGCCCGCACCGCGCTGCTCGCGCTGCGGCGGACACTGACTTCGCGTCATCCGCTGTCCCTGTGGCGCCAGTTTGCCCGGGCCGGGGTGGTGGCGGCGGCGTGCCGTCGCGAGGGGGTACGGCACATCCACGCGCACTTTGCCAATGCGCCGACCTCGGTGGCGCACTTCGCGCATCGCATGACTGGCATTCCCTTCAGTTTCACGGCGCACGCGAAGGACATCTATCTGTCGCGGCCGGTCGTGCTGCGTCGTCATCTGCAGGCGGCGCAGTTCGTGACGACCTGCACCGCATATAACGGCGAGTATCTGCGGCGTCTCGTCCCGGAGCTCGATCCGCGCAGGATCCGTGTCGTCTACCATGGCATCGACCTGCAGACCTTCGTCACCGCCGGCCGCGATGCGCGGCCGTCTGGCGCCGCGCGCCGCGCGAGGATTCTCGCGGTCGGACGCCTGGTGCCGAAAAAAGGCCACGAGGATCTGCTGGCGGCCTGTGCGGCGCTGCGCGATCGGGGCGCGCAGTTCGATTGCGAGATCGTCGGGTCCGGGCCACTGCGTGCGGCGCTCGAGGCCGAGGTGCAGCGCCACGGTCTCGGTGATCGGGTGGTATTGCGCGGCGCGATGACTCATCGGCAGCTGATCGAACTGTACCGGCGGGCGGACCTGTTCGTGCTGGCGCCGCGGATCGCCGCCGACGGCGACCGCGACGGAATTCCCAATGTGATTGCCGAGGCGATGGCGAGCGGTGTGCCGGTGGTCGCGACCGATGTGTCGGGCATACCCGAACTGGTGCGGCATGAGCGCACGGGTCTGCTGGCTCCGTCGCGCGACCCGGCGGCGCTCGCCGAGGCGATGCAACGGCTGCTGACGGATCGGGTGCTCGCCGCGCGGCTGGCGCGCGAGGCGCGCTGCGTGCTCGAGCGGCAGTTCGATCTCTGGCAGACCACGTGCGAGCTGCAGGCGCTCATGGCCGCAGACTCCTGCTGCGATCGGCCGCTGCCGCGCGGCCGACGTCGGCCGGTGGGCGTCGGCGCATCGGTCCCGCTCGGCGAGGGCCTCAAGTGAAGATTCTCTATCTGAACTTCGACCGCGGGATCCCGGTTCTCGGAGACAAGGGCGCCTCGGTGCACGTGCGCGAGTTCGTGCGCGCGGCGGCGGCGCTCGGTCACCAGGTGCTGGTGGTGTGCGCGGCGCTCGGCGAGGGCAATGCGCCGCCTCCGGCCGACATCGTCGAGTTGCCGCTCGCAGAGGATGCCGCCGGGCTTGACTCGCTGCGCCGCGAGCTGTGCCTTGCCGAGGCCGGCGCGGATGAAACACTGCTCGGGCGCGAGCTGGCCCGGCTCGCCTACGATCGGTCGATCGGTGCGCGCGTGCCCGGTGTGCTCGAGGCCAGGGGTTTCAAGGCGGATTTCATTTACGAGCGGCATGCGTTGTTCTGCAGCGCGGGGGCGCAACTGGCCGCGCGGCTCGGCTGCCGGAGGATTCTCGAGGTCAACGCGCCGCTCGCCGACGAGCAGAAGCGCTTCCGCGGACTGTATCTGGAGGAGCTCGCGCGGCGCATGGAAGCGGACTCGTTCGGCGCCGCCACGGCAGTGATTGCGGTGTCCGAGCCGGTGAAGCGCTACGTGCAGACCCAGGTTCCACGGCTTGCCGAGCGGATCCATGTGATGGTCAATGGTGTCGATCTGCGGCGGTTCGATGCGGGTCAGACGCAGCGGGCGCGCATACGGGCGCAACTGGGTGTGGATGCCGGGACGGCCGTCATCGGCTTCGTGGGCAGCTTCAAGCCGTGGCACGGAACCGAATTCCTGTTCGACGTGTACCGTGAGCTCGCGGCGGCGCGCCGGGTGCACCTGCTTGGCGTCGGCGATGGACCGCAATGGAACGTGCTGCGGGCGCGTGTCAGCGCCTCGGCGTGCCGAGACAGCGTGACGTTGACCGGCCGCATGCCGCACGAGCAGATACCGGCCTGGACCGCGGCGACCGATATCGTGGTGGCGCCGTATCAGGCGGCGGCGGATTTCTATTTCTCGCCCCTCAAGGTCATCGAAGCGCTGGCATGCGCCCGTCCGGTGGTTGCGCCGCGTCTGGGGCAGCTCACTGAGCTGATCGACCATGGTCGTACCGGTCTGTTATACGAGCCGGAGGATGCGCGGGCCTGCCGGGAGGCCATCGAGTGGCTGCTGACGGATGCGGTGCTGCGCAGGGCGATGGGCCGGGCCGCGCGCGCGAGCGTCGCCGAACGCGGCTGGGAGCGCATCGTACGCCGGGTAGCCGAGCTCGGCAGGCCGGCGGCGGTTGGAGAGGCCGCATGAGGCGAGTGGGATCGGACACGTGGCGCTGGCTCGCGGTCCACGTGCGCGGCGAATGGCCGCGGCTCGGCGCCGGCTCGATCGCCATGGCGCTGCGCGCCGGGGTGCTGCTGCTGCTGCCGTGGCCGTTGAAGTTCATCGTCGACAGCGTGATATTCCGCAAGCCGCTCGATGCGTGGGCGGCATCGGTGCTGCCTGATCCGCTGACGCATCGGCTGCAGCTGCTGCACGCCCTCGGCGGGACGATTCTGCTGCTCGGGCTGGCCGAGGCGGCGCTCGCCTACATCGGCAACCGGCTGCTGCTCGATGCGGCGCAGCGGATCGGCTTCGAGCTGCGGCGCGATTTCTTCGCGCATCTTCTGCGCCTGCCCTTGGTGTTCCACCGCCGGCATCTGAGCGGTGAGCTCGCGGCGCGCATCGGCGGGGACGTCAATGCGCTGCAGAACTTCGTCGCCGCGATCGGCATCGACCTGCTGCCGCACATGTTGACGATATGCGGAATTCTCGCGGTCATGCTCCTCATGAACTGGCGCTATGGACTGCTGACTCTGTCGGTGGCGCCGGTTCTGGTGTGGATTGCGCGGCACTTCGCCGCGAAGATCCGGCAGGCCGCGCGCGTCACCCGCCGCTGCGAAGGCGAGCAGAGCGGTGCGGTCCAGGAAGTGTTGGGAAATGTGCAGCTGGTGCAGGCGTGCGGCCGGGAGCAATACGAGGATCATCGCATGGCGCTGCGCGGCGGGGTGTAGGAATCGAGG
>JAKAFQ010000572.1 GCA_021817875.1 Pseudomonadota bacterium | reverse complement strand
GCGCGGGCGATGAGCTGCTCCACGGTGCCTTCGGAAATGCCGAGGCGTTCCGCGATTTCCGACTGTGACAGGCCGTAGACGCGTCGCAGCGTAAACGCCTGGCGACAGCGTGTCGGCAGTTCCTCTACGCATTCCGCGAGCAATGCCAGCTCCTGGTGCGCATTGACGATCTCCTCCACCCGGGCGCTCTCATCCAAGACGTCCAGGGCGGCCATATCCGACATCAGGCTCATGGGAACGACATCGCGATGCCGCAGCCAGTCGAGCGCCGCGTTGCGGGCGATGGCGAGCGCGAGCGCCCGTACGGAGCGGACCTCACCCCGATCCGCCGCGGAGGCGGCCAGCAGCCGGGCATACGTTTCCTGCAGCAGCTCGTCCACATCCGCCATGTTCCGGACGATACGGAACAGGTACGCCCGCAGCAGCCCTTCGGACTCGAGGGCTTCACGGAGATACTGCTCTCCGGTCTCGGTCACGCAAGCTCCCCTGTTCGCACCCCGAACCAGCATGCGCCGAGGTTCCCGATCGCGCAATGAAATTCAGGGTGACCGGCCACTGCTGGCGCGCCGAGACGTCGACTCGCAGCCACACGTGTAGGACAATGACGCCTGGCACGTCTTTGTTTCAACTACGGGTATCGCATCAGCGGCGCCCCAGCGGCATGTGGAACGTTGCCAGCCGCGGCGCGTAGACCGGAATCTCGGTGTGCGGCACGCCCTTCGGCAGCCAGTCGTAGGGGATGGCCTGAATTCGGTATACCCAGCGGACCCGGCCGTTGCTGAGCGGCATCGGGCCCGTGAACGGCGAGATGTATTCCCAGACGATTTTGCCCCTGGGTGTCACCTGGATGAATCGTCCCCAGACTCCCTCGTCGATCAGTGTGTTGCCGTTCGGGAGCCGCTGGACGCTGCTGATGAAAGGGCTGTAGAAACTCGTCGTACTGCCCGTGTACTGCCAGACCACCTCGCGCGTCACCGGGTTGATCTCGAGGACACGCGAACTCGGCAGCACCGACATGACCGCCGGCGGATACCCGCCCTCGCCCTCATTGTCAAACACCAGGATGTCGCCCGCGCCGGGCAGGCCCTCGGGAATCATGTGCGCATCGTGCTGGCCGCTGAGGCGATCGACCGGGTAAGGCACCTTATGCACGTCGAGCAGCCTCGTGTAGGGATGCGCGGGCTGTGGGAAGTCCGGCCCGAGGCGCCAGACGATCCTGCCGGTCCTGCGGCTGATGATGGCGAGAAAGTTCGCGTGGCGCGAGCTGATCAGAATATTTCCGGGCGCAAAGCGCCTGTCGCCCGAAGCCGCCCAGTGATTGGGCCCGAGGACATGGGCGGCATTCATGTGCAAGTAATCCGCCGAGGCTTCCCGATTCATGACCTTCATCCGTGCAGGAGTAAAACCGAGCCCGGCAAGGTGCTGCGAGGCGGCCCAGCGCCAGACGATGCGTCCGGCCGTGTTCACCTCATAGATCACCGGATCGAGCATCCAGCGGCCGTGAAACGCCTGCAACTGCCGGACCCTGTCCGAGAGCAGCAGCGTGTCCCCGTTTGCCAGCATCTCCCAGTCGTGGTGCTGCAGCGCCGCACCGCCCGGCGCCTGCTTCCCCCACTGCCAGACGGCCTTCCCTGCCCAATTGACGTATCCGAACGTCAGGTCCGCGAACACCGCCTGGCCCGGCACCAGGCCGATCCCCCCGGCGTGACTGCCCGCGGGAATCAACTTCAACTGCACCCCGATCTCTCCCTTGACGCCACCCGTCAAGGCCGGATCGAGCATCTGCGCCGGCATGCCTTCTCTGTCCCACTGGTGCAACACCTTCCCGTCCATGTCGATGAGATACGTCCTGTTGTTCGCCGCGCTGAACAGCACGTCGCAGTTGTAGGCCTTGGCAGGATCGTAGCGTGTCACCCCGGTGGGAAAGACGCTGGGGCCCGCCGAGGCGGCCGCCGAAACGGCCAGACACAATGGCAGGGCGTATCCGGACAGCCGGGATCGGCGGCGTGGAGCGAAGGCGGCGGCGGTCATCGGGCAGTTCCCCCCGAGTTCAGATTCCAACGTGACGTCGACTGATTTGACGCGAGGAGATTGGCCGCCGGAAAGGTACAAAGCAAATCGTATGATATGATGCCGTGTCATCGGATTTCCCGATGTGATGATGACCCATGCGATTCAAGGGATTCGATCTCAATCTGTTGATCACGCTGCAGAAGCTGATCGAGACGCGAAGCGTGACGGCGACCGCGCGTGAGCTGAATCTCAGCCAGCCGACGGTCAGCGGCGCCCTGCGCGAGCTGCGACGTCATTTCAAGGACCACATCCTGATTCAGACCGGCAACCGGATGACACCGACCGCGGTGGCCATGCGGCTCGCGGGTCCACTGGCGAAGGTACTGACGGAAGCCGATGCGCTGCTCACCTCGTCCGGCGAGTTTCAGCCGGCCCAGGTGCAGCGCCGGTTCGTCATCCAATGCTCCGATTACGCCGCGACGGTGGTGCTTGCGGCGGCGCTCCGCGCGGTTGCGGCAGTCGCGCCCGGTCTCGAGGTGACGCTCTCGGCCCTGGGTGATGAGCCCCGAGTCATGCTGGAGCGGGGCATGGCGGACCTGCTGATCATGCCTCGGGAATTTCTCGCCGAGGCGCATCCTTCGGTGCCGCTGCTCTCGGACCGGTATGTCGTCATTGGATGCAGGGACAATCCCGTCATGGCCCGTCCGCTCAGCGATGCGATTCTGGATTCCTCGCCACGGGTCGCGGCACGGTTCGGTGACTCGAGGCGGCCCCGCACCGCGATCAGCGCCCACCTGAAGGCGCGTCACATGCGCGGAACGGCATTTCTCGTTGCCGGTTACGGCCTCATTCCGCGCCTTCTCGTCCAGACGGACCGGCTCGCGGTCGTGCCGCTGTTACTCGCCAGGCTATACGCCAGAGAGTTTCCGCTGGCGATCCAGGAACTGGCCTCGCCACTGAGCTTCACCGAAGCCATTCAATACAACAAGGCCCGGTCGCACGACCCCGGATTGCTCTGGCTGATCGCGCAGATCACGGCCGCGGGCCGCCGCCTGCCCCAGCGCGAAGCGCCCGGCCGGCACAGGTGCTGAACCACGTTTCGCGCTCCTGGCCCGCTCCGGTCGTCGGTCTCCGCAGCGTCGCGGCCACGCCAGCGCTATTTCACAGCGCACGCGAAATCGGCTGGTTCCCCGTGGTCCGCCCAGGATCCGCCCACGAGCAGCTCCGCCAGGCGCCGCCCGGTCCGACCGAGCGGCGCGGTGGCGCGGTGGACGAGCAGCGGCGTGAAGTGATAGCGGGAACCGCCGGCATAGCGCACCTCTCTCAGTGTCCCGGTGTGCAGCTCGCGGTTGACGAGATAGCGCGGCATCCAGCCGAATCCCAGGCCCATCCGCAAAGCC